>CAZHGE010000044.1:0-23490 GCA_964531805.1 uncultured Lachnospiraceae bacterium | reverse complement strand
TTACTATGAAATGAAAGAATCCGGCGTTATTGATAAGACAACCATGGTATTCGGACAGATGAATGAGCCGCCAGGAGCTAGAATGAGAGTTGGTCTGACTGGACTTACTATGGCGGAATATTTCCGTGATAAAGGTGGAAAGGATGTGCTTCTTTTCATCGATAATATTTTCCGTTTCACACAGGCTGGTTCCGAAGTATCTGCGTTACTTGGACGTATGCCTTCAGCCGTAGGTTATCAGCCTACACTGCAGACAGAAATGGGTGCTCTTCAGGAGCGTATTACATCTACAAGAAACGGTTCCATTACATCCGTTCAGGCTGTATACGTACCTGCGGACGACTTGACTGACCCGGCTCCTGCAACAACATTTGCACATTTGGATGCTACAACAGTACTTGACCGTTCTATTGTAGAAATGGGTATTTATCCAGCGGTAGATCCACTTGGTTCTACATCCCGTATCTTAGATCCTCGTGTAGTTGGTGAAGAACATTATCAGGTAGCCCGTGGCGTACAGGAAATTTTACAGAAGTACAAAGAATTACAGGATATCATTGCCATCTTAGGTATGGATGAATTATCTGAAGAAGATAAGCTGGTTGTAGCAAGAGCAAGAAGAGTACAGAGATTCTTATCTCAGCCATTCTTCGTAGCAGAGCAGTTTACTGGTACAGAAGGTAAATACGTTCCGATTCAGGAAACAATCCGTGGCTTCAAAGAAATTATTGAAGGTAAGCATGATGATATTCCGGAAAGTTATTTCCTTAATGCCGGAACCATTGATGACGTACTTGCTAGAGTAAAGTAGAGGTGTCACTATGGCAGACGAAAACAAGAAATTTGATCTGAAGATCATTACTCCGGAGCGTATGTTTTACGAAGGATCTGCCGAAATGGTGGAATTCAATACAACAGAAGGCGCTATTGGTGTTTATAAAAACCATATTCCCATGACTGTGATTATTAAACCGGGTGTTTTAACGATTACAGAAGGGGAAGAAAAAAAGGAAGCTGCTTTACATGCAGGTTTTGTTGAAATCTTACAGGATAAGGTAACGATCTTAGCAGAAGTAATCGAATGGCCGGATGAGATTGATGAAAAACGTGCAGAAGCTGCTTATGAGCGTGCGAAAGAACGTATTACGGGTAAAGATCCAAAAACAGATATTGCAAGAGCGGAAACAGCTCTGCTTCGTGCAATGGCACGTATCAATGTATTAAAATAAAGACCTCGGGCAACATTTTTTGAATGTCATAAGAGGAAGGATATATGAGGGGTATCACGAAGAAGTGGTACCCCTCATATATTATCATAAGACATAATTTCAGGAGTTTTATAGTGGACCATAATACGATTCTACCATTTTATATGACATATCCTTATCTATATGGATACGATAATCAGGAAAGACGTATACAGGATTTGGAATACCTGCAGCAGTTATACCCACAGGAAGCTAAAAAGATACAGAAGAAAGTGCTTATGCACATTGAGGCAATTGATTATAATGGAAGCTTCTTATATGACGAATATCCTGACCAGCTCATGATGTATCGTGTCGTAGCGGGAATTTTAACAGAGATAAAAAAAGAGGCTGAAAAATCGGGAGAAGATTGGACGAAAGAAAAAGAACTATGGATGCAGGATATGATAAAATTAGTATTATACTTAGAGGTTTTCAAGCGTAGATGCAGGAAGAAGTATTAATATGAAAAACTGTTGTGAAAACTTCAAAAAAACAGTACACTAGAAGAAGTGAAAAAGAACTATGAAGGAACAAATATATGAATAGATACTGGATCAGATACAGCGTGATTGCATTTGTTTTTTTTGCTTCGCTGCTTATTTTTTCTATCGTGTTAAATCAAGGAAATACGGATATGACAATGGAGATGGAACCTGCTTCTCTGCCTACTGCCGCTATTTTAATAGAAGATCAAAAAGTGAATGAAATGCATGGGTATGTACAGCGTATGGACGCTGCTACAATCCGCGACAGCATTTCTCCAATAGGGGAAGATCGAGAGATTTCTTTTCAGATTAATCTATATGGACAGGAATTAAAGGAATTGCGCTTTGAGGTGCGAAGCGTAGATGGGCAGCGTTTGATTGAAGATACACGCGTGACAGATTATGTGAAAGACGGGTCTGTAGTGACTGCCTCTGCCAATATTAAAGATCTGATTGAGGAAAATGTAGAATATAATTTTATTTTGATTACTGCTTTGAAGGATGGAAGCGAAGTATATTTTTATACGAGAATCATTCAATGCGATAATACATTGACATTGACGAAATTAAATTATGTATTAGATTTCCATACGAAGACCTTTGATAAAGAGGGGGCAAAGGAACTTTCTATTTACTTAGAGCCAAGTTCGGAAGGGGATAACAGTAATTTTGGTAAAGTAGACATTCATAGCAATCTGAATCAGGTCAGCTGGGGGAATATGAATGTAAAAGAAATCAGTGAGCCAGTGGTTACTATTTGTGAGCTGAGTGAAAATCTTGCTTCTGTCCGTTTGGATTATATTGCAGAAGTAACTGAGGGAAAGATTACGAATCGTTACAGAGTGGATGAGTTTTACCGTATACGTTATACCACAGACCGTTTTTACCTGTTGAATTTTAATCGTACCATGGAAGAAATTTTTACGATGGAAAAAGCATCTTTTGCCAATAATAAGATTGTGCTGGGTATTCAAAAAGAAGATATACAGCTGGCAGAAAGTGATGGCGGTAATATTCTTGCCTTTGTCAATGCGGGAAGAATTTATTGTTATGATGTGGTAGAAAATAAATTATCACAGTTATTTGCTTTTTTTGATCAGGAGAATTTTGATGCACGGACCTATTATGACAATTCTGATATTAAAATTCTGGATGTAGAAGAAACAGGTAATGTTGCTTTCATTGTTTATGGCTATATGAACAGGGGAAGTCATGAAGGTGAGGTAGGAATAGAATTTTATTACTATAATCATCTTCAAAATACGATTGAAGAGCAGATTTTTATTCAATATGATAAATCACCACAGATTTTAATGGCGGATATCAATAAGTTGTCCTATACCAATCGAAGGGGAGAATTGTTTGCGTTAGTAGATGGTAATATCTATAAGATAAATGCAGAAACAAAGACCTGTGAAGTAGTAGCAGAAGGATTAAGTGAGGAAAACTTTTATGTGTCAGCGAGCAATGAAATGATCGTGTGGCAGGAAAATATGGATTCTGTGGGAGCAAAAAAACTGGTGTTGATGAATTTGAACACGGAAGCCTCAAGAGAAATTACGGCAGCAGCAGGAGAATATTGTAAAGCCATTGGTTTTATGAACGAAGACGTGGTGTATGGTGTTGCTAATAAGGATGATATCCGTATGGATCGTTATGGATCCAGTGTCTTTCCAATGAAAGAATTGATTATCCAGGCACAGGACGGTTCTGTATTAAAGCGGTATAAAAATGAGGATGTCTATATTTTAGATGGTCATATTCGTGACAATCAGTTAAATTTGACAAGAGCCAAAGGAACAAGAAAAGAGATAAAGGATAAGGAAACGGATACTCTTTCATATGGACCATTAGAACTGACCCTTATTCCGGATGATCAGATTACCAGTAATGTGGAAGCGGATAAAGGAAGTAACAAGATTGCAACTGCTGTAACGAATTTGTATGAAACGATTCAGCAGATTGAATTAAAAAAAGAAATAGACGTGAAGCGTCTTAAGTTTTTAACGCCTAAAGAAGTTATGTATGAGGGTGGAAGAGATATTCTGTTAGAACAGGAACTGAAAGTGGATCGTTATCTGGTTTATACCAAAGGAAGACTAACGGATATTTATTCTGACCCGGGAGAAGCTGTCTTGTTTGCGTATGAAAACGTGGGAACTGTTGTGGATTGCTATGGAAATGAAATCTATCGGAGAGGAGAACTGGTAACCCGCAATCAGATTATGGCAATTAAGGAAGCGGAAACAACGGAGACAAAGGATTCGCTGGCAGTTTGCCTTGATACGATTCTGCAGTTTGAAGGAATTTCCCGAAATACGGAATTTATGTTGGAACAGGGACAGAATGCAGCAGAAATATTGGATAATAATCTTAAAAATCATGCAATCCTAAATCTTAAGGGATGTCCAATGGATGCAATGCTATATTATGTAAATCAAGATATTCCGGTGCTGGCATTAAAAGATTCAGGAGAATCTGTTTTGATTATAGGATTTAATCAACAGAATATGGTATTGATGGACCCGAAAACGGGCAAGATTTATAAAAAGGGAATGAATGATTCCCGTGAAATGTTTAAAGAAAATGGAAACAGTTTCGTGACATATGCGCGGGTAGGCGAAAAAAGTAGCGGTTAGACCGCTACTTTTTTTGACCAAACAGCACATGGCGATGTTTTTCTAATGCAAACAGAAGCAGCATTCCTAAAACGCCGCAGGAAATGATTTCGCCGGCAGTTACCGTTACAAAAGAAAACCAAAGAGGTTGTATTCCATAGGCATAAAGCAGTACAAAAGGGACAATAAGAGCATTGGACAGGATTGGCCCTATGGGGGCAGTCCATTTGTAGCGCCGTAAGGCGTGTGTAACGATTGCTCCAATTAAGGTTGCCAGACTTCCAAATATAATATCGGGCATTGCACAGCCAGTTAAAATATTACTGAGCAGACAACCGATAAAAAGACCGGGTATAGCAGCTTTTGTAAAATAGGGAAGTACAGTCAGACTTTCTGAGAAACGGACCTGTATAGCATAATTTGCAAGTCCAAAGGCATTGGCTAAAAAAGTAAGCACAATATAAATAGCAGCTATGATGGCTGCCTGAGTCAGGGATGCCGTTTGTAAACGGCGTGATTTGTTTTGATTCATATTTTTTCTCCTAGTTTTGTTTTACGTGTGGATGGTCTCGAACACACGGATATAACTATTGCAAGTATAGCATTTGATGTAGGAATGTCAAGAGTTCAGTTTAGAGATATTTTTACGATTTCACAGTAATTTCATATTTTTATTACTTGGTTAGTGATATACTATAATAGTTGGTTAAATGGTAAAAAATGTTTAAGCAGGAGTGGTAACATGATACGAACTTTAGCAAGATACATAGGAAAATACAAAAAAGCTTCGATCCTGACACCATGTTGTATGGTGTTAGAAGTATTAATGGAGGTGTTAATCCCCTTTGTGACAGCGGCAATCATTGATCAGGGAATCGAAGCCGGAAATATGCAGAAAATCCTGTTATATGGAGGCTTGATGATTGTAATGGCATTGTTTAGTTTATGCTTTGGTGTCTTAGGTGGAAAGTATGGTGCCGAGGCATCCACTGGTTTTGCCTGTAATTTAAGAGAAGGAATGTATGAAAATATTCAGAACTTTTCGTTTTCTAATATTGATAAATTCAGTACAGCAGGTCTGGTGACCCGTATGACTACCGATGTAAGCAATGTACAGATGGCATATCAAATGATTCTGCGTATTGCGGTGCGCTCGCCTATGACACTGGTTATCAGTATTATTATGTGCTTTATAATTGATGTAAAATTAAGCTGCATTTTCCTTGGTGCTGCATTGGTATTAGGTGTTGCACTCTTTATTTTGATCAAAACCACTATGAAATTGTTCCGTCAGGTGTTTGATAAATATGATGAATTGAATGCATCTGTACAGGAAAACGTATCTGCGATCCGCGTGGTAAAAGCATTTGTCAGAGAAAGATATGAAAATAGTAAATTTATAAAAGCAGCCGGTAATCTTTACAATATGTTTGTAAAAGCGGAGTGTATGATTATTTTGAATAATCCTATCATGATGTTTGTTGTATACTGCTGTATGATTGGATTGTCATGGTTTGGGGCGCAATTTATTGTTGCCGGCAATCTGACTACTGGTGAATTGACATCCTTATTCAGTTATGTCATGAGTGTACTTTCCTCCCTTATGATGTTATCTATGATTTTTGTTATGTTAACTATGAGCGCGGCAAGTGCAAAGCGTATATCTGAAGTATTAGAAGAAAAAGCGGATATTGTAAATCCGGAAAATCCTGTTATGGAAATCGAAGATGGAAGTATTGTATTTGAACAGGTTGATTTTTCTTATAAGCATGGAAGCGGCGAAGAGACGCTAAAAGATATCAATTTATCCATTAAGAGTGGTGAGACCATTGGAATTATCGGTGGAACTGGCTGTGGAAAATCAACATTGGTTAATCTGATCAGCCGTTTATATGATGTAAACAACGGCGCTGTTTATGTGGGCGGAAAAGATGTCAGAGAATATGATTTGGAAGCTCTTCGTAACGAAGTGGCAGTGGTTTTACAGAAAAATGTATTATTTTCAGGTTCTATTTTAGAGAATCTTCGTTGGGGAAAAGAAGATGCCACATTAGAAGAATGTATGGAAGCATGTAAACTTGCCTGTGCGGATGAATTTATAGAAAAGATGCCGGATCAATACGAGACCTGGATTGAGCAGGGCGGAACAAATGTGTCCGGTGGACAGAAACAGAGACTTTGTATTGCAAGAGCATTATTGAAATCACCGAAGATATTAATTTTAGACGATTCTACGAGTGCTGTGGATACCGCAACGGATGCAAAGATACGAGAAGCCTTTGCAAAAAAGATTCCAGGAACAACAAAACTGATTATTGCCCAACGAATTTCAAGTGTACAGGATGCGGATAGAATACTTGTTTTAGACGATGGTGCGGTAAATGGATTTGGAACGCACGAAGAATTATTAGAAAATAATGCGATTTATCAGGAAATCTACGAGACCCAGACAAAGGGTGGCGGTGATTTCGATGAACTGGGTAAAGAAGGGAAGGAGGAATAGAGATGGCAGAAGAAAAGGTAAAAGAAGTGAAACCAATGCGTCCAGGTGGACGTGGAGGCGCCAGAGGACCTATGCCTAAGGTGGAAAATCCAGGTTTGCTTTTTAAGCGTCTGTTTTCCTATGTCTTTGCAAATTACAAGTTTCATTTTTTAGTCGTGATTATTTGTATCTTTTTATCTTCATTGATGACACTTCGTGGAACCTGGTTTATGCAGTCGCTCATTGATGATTATATCCTTCCATTGACTAAGGCACAGACACCGGATTTTGGGCCTCTTGGAAGCGCGCTGGGTTCCCTTGCCATTACATATGGTATTGGTATTATTGCAGGATATATATATAACCGTATTATGATTAATATCAGTCAGGGGACGATGAAAAAACTTCGTATTGAGATTTTTACCCACATGGAATCTTTACCGATTAAATATTTTGATACCCATGCCCATGGAGATATCATGTCCGTGTATACCAACGACGTGGATACATTAAGACAGTTAATCGGACAGAGTATTCCGCAGATTGTCAATTCTCTTGTAACAGTGGTATCTACTTTTGTCATGATGATTGTGTTGGATATTCCGTTGACCATTATTACCGTATTAATGGTGGTTGTCAGTATGGTTGCATCTGCTAAGCTGGCGGGACGTTCCGGAAGTTACTTTGTAAAGCAACAGAAGGATTTAGGTAATGTAAATGGTTATATTGAGGAAATGCTTCAGGGGCAGAAGGTTGTAAAAGTATTCTGTCATGAAGAGAAGAACTTCGAGGAGTTTAGCAGGCGAAACAACGAGCTTCGCGACAGTGCATATAATGCAAACTGGGTTTCCAATATTATGGGACCAGTTAACAATAATTTAGGACATTTAAGTTACGTACTTTGTGCTGTTATAGGTGCTATGTTGACCTTGAGTGGCGTTACCGGGCTTACGATTGGGGGATTGGTTACCTTTTTAACACTAAATAAAAATTTTTCCATGCCAATCAATCAGCTGACACAACAAATGAACAGCATTATCATGGCACTTGCCGGAGCAGACAGGGTATTTAAATTACTGGATGAGAAATCGGAAGTGGATGATGGATATGTAGAATTGGTGAATGCTGTAGAAAAAGAAGATGGAACGCTTGTTGAAACAGAGGAAAGAACCGGTATATGGGCTTGGAAACATCCTCATAAAGCAGAAGGTACCATTACGTATAAGAAGTTGCAGGGGGATATTGTTTTTGATGATGTAGATTTTGGTTATAACGATGATAAGATGGTACTCCATAATATTGACCTGTTTGCTACACCGGGACAGAAGATTGCTTTTGTAGGAAGTACTGGTGCGGGTAAAACAACCATTACCAATTTGATTAACCGGTTTTATGATATTCAGGATGGCAAGATCCGATATGATGAAATCAATATTAATAAGATCAAAAAAGATGATCTGAGACGTTCTTTGGGAATTGTATTGCAGGAGACCCATTTGTTTACGGGAACGGTAATGGACAATATCCGTTATGGGCGATTGGATGCAACGGATGAAGAATGTATTGAGGCAGCTAAACTTGCGAATGCCCATGGATTTATCAAGCGTCTTCCTGACGGCTATCATACAAAACTGACCGGCGATGGAGGCAACTTAAGCCAGGGACAGAGACAGCTTCTTGCGATTGCCCGAGCGGCAGTTGCGGATCCACCTGTATTGATTTTGGATGAAGCAACTTCCTCTATTGACACCCGTACAGAGAAACTGGTACAGGAAGGCATGGACCGTTTGATGAAGGGAAGAACAACCTTTGTCATTGCCCATCGTTTATCCACAGTTCGTAACTCAGACTGTATTATGGTATTAGAACAAGGCCGCATCATAGAACGCGGTACTCACGGCCAATTAATCGAAGAAAAGGGAAAATACTACCAGCTTTACACCGGCAACAAGATCGGGGCTTAGTTCTTTACCTAAAATAAAAATATCCCCACCCCAGACTCCGAATGAAACACTTACTTTATAAGTGGGCAAATCGTCTGGGGTGGGGATATTTTTATTTATAGCTATATGAATCCAAAAACCTCTCCCACAAGCGATTTGCCCACTTGCGAAGCAAGAGTTGCATTTTTTGGAGCTTGGGGGAGAGGTTTTTGAATCTATAGGATATTAAATTTCTTCGCCGTTACGGTATTTTGCTACAACCTGCTGGATACGTTCGCTTGGAATCAACAAATCACTAATGGACTGATCGTGATTTAAAGTATCGATGATATAAGCGATGTACTTACTCATGTCACAACTGATGTACCAGTCACGTTCTAATAATTCAGGTGTCTGATAGATTACGTTTGTAGTAAGAACTTTTGTAATCAGGCCTTCTTCATGAGCCTTGTCGAATTTATCAAGACCGTTTGTGAAAAGACCAAATGTAGAGAATACGAAAATACGGTTTGCTTTTCTTGCTTTTAAACCAGCAGCAACTTCTAATACACTTTCGCCGGAAGAAATCATGTCATCAATGATGATCATATCTTTTCCTTCTACATCAGTACCCAGGAATTCATGAGCAATAATTGGATTACGTCCGTTTACAATACGTGTATAATCACGACGTTTGTAGAACATACCCATATCTAAACCTAATACGTTAGCGATATAAATAGCACGGCTCATACCGCCTTCATCCGGGCTGATTACCATCATATGGTCAGCATCTACGTTAAGACCTTTTACATTGCGTAATAAACTCTTAATAAACTGATATGCAGGCTGTACTGTTTCGAATCCATGTAACGGAATCGCATTCTGTACACGAGGATCATGAGCATCAAAAGTGATAATATTGTCAACTCCCATGCTGATCAATTCCTGAAGTGCCAATGCACAGTCTAAGGATTCTCTTGCTGTACGTCTGTGCTGACGGCTTTCATATAAGAAAGGCATAATAACGGTAATTCTTTTCGCTTTACCTTCTACTGCTGCAATAATACGTTTTAAGTCCTGATAATGATCATCCGGTGACATATGGTTCTGATGACCGGAAATAGAATAAGTAAGGCTGTAGTTACAAACATCCACCATCAGATAGAGATCGTCGCCTCGAACAGATTCTAAGATTACACCTTTACCTTCTCCTGAACCAAAACGAGGAAGGCTGTGCTCTAAAATAAAAGTATCTCTCTGGTAGCCCGCGAATGATAATGTATTCTTGTGTTCATTTTCGCGTTCAGTTCTCCATTTTACCAGGTATTCATCCACTTTTTCGCCTAATTCGCGGCAGCTTGGAAGAGGAATGAGACCAAGTGGTCCAACAGGGATAGTTTCTAAGTTTCTTTTTTCTTCACGTGTACTCATGAAAAAATGTCCTCACTTTCTATGATGAAAAGTTTTTATAATGTACGGATATCAGGACCGGTCATTCGGCAGAAAATAAAGTAATTAGAGATGCGCGAAAAAATACGGTCACTATATCGGGTACGAATTTCTCCTAATGAGAGATTCGTGGAAATAATCACGCTTTTGCTTCTTAAATGACGTTCATTCAAACATGTAAATAAACGGGAAGCAGAAAGGGCATTAGTTACTTCGGAACCTAAATCGTCAATAATCAGAAGATCACATTCATATATTTCGCGGAAAATGTCCTCAGCTTCTTCTCTGCCTTTGTAGTCAAATGCAGAATAAGAAAACAAATCCATTAACCGGGATGCACTAAAATAGATAACAGAATGTCCTTCTTTCATCAGTGCCTTTGCGATACAACCGGATAGAAACGATTTGCCGCTACCTACTGTACCATAAAAACAAAGATTTTGATAGTCATTCTTGAAGTTATTTACAAAATTGATTGATTTTTCATAAGAATCTTTGAAATTAACAAGGTCTTCTCCGTCATAATACACATCAGAAACCTTAGAAAAGTCCATTTCATCTAGTTGTTTTTGCAAATTACTCTGATCATATAAGATAGAAAGTGCTGCCTGTTTAAAACAATGACATTTTTCTCCATTTATAAAACCGGTATCCTGACAGTCCTTACAAACATAAGGAACCTGTAAATAGTCTTCGGGAAGAGATGCTTGTTTAAGCAAAGCAGTTTTCTGAGTTTTTAGTAAAGCAATGGATTCCTTTAAGTCAGCAAGGGCAGAAGTATGCCCTTCTAAAAGAAGTTCCGCCTGCTTAAGACAAAGCGAGGAAATACTGTCATTTACCTCACGAAAGCCGTCCACATGTTCATTGACATAGGATAATCGTTTTTCCTGTTCATAATGACGGGCCAGCTGCCTATCATCGTATATTTTCTTAATTTGGTCAAATTGTGAATTCGTTAAAGCCACAACAAACTCCTTATTTTTTACTTAAGAGCTTTTTCTCCAAAGCCTCAAAATCATAGTCATGCTGTTCAAACTGTGTGAACATATTAGAATAGTTATTTTTCTCGGCCATTTTTTTGGTTTTACGGTAAGAAGAATCAATTTTGTCGATGTCTGCCTTGTGGTGGACATCGTTTTTCTTCCAGGAAGACAGAATCTTGTCCGCATATTCAAAGCGGTGCTTGTCCGTTGCTAAAACAGTACGTTCGCAGGCTTCTAAAATAATATCCATGGAAAAACCCCATTCGTCAGACCAGCGTTTCATAAAATCTACTTCTGTAGAGGTAGGGGTACTGCCTTTGCCAAGTGCATTCATGATTGTATATACATTGCGGTCATAGCGGGAAGCATATGTACAAGCCTCGTGGGGAGTCGTAATACCTGCCTCTGCCCAGCTGATGGCTACTTTTTCAATATAACGGAAATCCTTTTTGCCACGCTGTACACAGTATTGTAATAAGTAATCAATTAGATCATCGCTAAAGTGCAGGGTATCTGTTAAAAACAGAATGGAACGAATATCGTTTGCACTTAATGTTTTTTTCAAATACTGTTCTGCAATAAAAAGAAGTTCGGAAGTACGGTCACTTTCTTTAAATGCTTTAATGTCATCCAGCGTGTAATCCGGTTTTATATAAGAAGCCACAGGTTCTTCTACATGACTAGAAGAAGTTTGGGATACTGTAGAGGATACTGGAGCGGCCGCTTCTACAACAGATCCATCTGCAACAGATCTATCTGTAACAGATGGGTCTGTAACAGATACTGTTTTGTGCGGCATAGCAGGCATTAGGGTGACAAAAGGAGCAAATGGTGCGGTATCTTCCGTCACTTGTGTGCGTACACGTGGAGTACGGAGACGGATGCCGGTCAGATTGCCGGAAGCGTCACGGTCCAAAGAAAGAAGTCCCTGTTGTTCCCAATAAGAGAGCGCACGGCGCACATCCTTTTCTGTATGATTAAATTTATCTGCAATCGCACTGATGCTGGTTGCCTGCTTGGAACCTAAAGTACGCAGAAGGTATAAATAGACCTTAATCTGCGCATCATTTGCATCAGCAAGATAATGATCAATAAAGCAATTGGAGACAATGGTATTCCCCTCATCGCTCTCTTTGTACAGTGTTAATTCACCCATGTATTCACCTGATTTCTATTTTTTCAAAGCAAGGGTGATTATAACATAGATTTTGAAAAAAGAAAACTCTCGGGAAGCCCCAAAAGCCTGAAAATACGGGCTTTTCGGGGATTGTGGATAATGTGGAAATTGTGGATGTGAAAAAGGGAGATAGATAAATACGTACTTTTGGGGGACCTTTTAAAAAAAGAAATCCACAAAAAATTTTCGACCAAAAGCGAAAAAATTTTGTGGATAACGTGGACAACTATTTTCCGAGAAGTCTTTCGCCCACTTTTACAATGTCTCCGGCTCCCATAGTTATCAACAAATCACCTTGTGTACAATTTTCTAAAAGAAAATTTTCAATTTCATCAAAGGAAGGGAGATATTCGCAGAAGGTTCCTTCCTTTTGAATTGCTTCGCAAAGGTCCATAGAACTGATGCCAAGGGTATTTTTCTCCCTGGCGGCATAAATATCAGCTAAAACGACTTTGTCTGCTTTAGAAAGTGCTTTTGCAAATTCTGGTAAAAATGCCTTTGTTCTTGTGTAAGTGTGCGGCTGAAATACGCACCATAATGTTTTGTGCGGATAATTGGAAGCTGCTTGTAAAGTGGCTTCAATTTCTGTAGGATGGTGGGCATAATCATCGATAATGGTAATGCCGGCAACCTCTCCTTTTTTCTCAAAACGTCTCTCTGTTCCAGTAAAATTGCTTAATGCTCTTACAGCATCAGTCCGGTCAATCCCTACACAGTCAGAAAACGCAATGGCAGCCATCGCATTGGAAATATTGTGTCTGCCGGGAACGGATAAGGTAACCTTGGTATCCGGGTGTCCTTTGGCATGAAGGACAAAAGTAGGATAGCCAAGATTATCATATGAAACATCGGATGCAAAATAATCACAGTCTTGCGTAAATCCATAGGTAAGAACAGGGCATGCGATTGACTCTGTAATTTCTTCAAAACGTTCAATCTCATGGTTGATAATGAGTGTTCCGTCTGCTGGCAGCAGTGATGCAAAACGGTGAAAAGAATCCCGTATTTCTTCTAAATTTTTAAAGAAGTCCAAATGGTCTTCTTCTATATTTAATATAATGGAAATCTTTGGATTAAATTCTAAAAAACTGTTGGTATATTCGCAGGCTTCTGTAACAAAAAATTTGGATTTACCAACACGGATGTTGCCGTCAATGGATTTGAGGATGCCTCCAATGGATAAGGTAGGGTCCGTATCCGCATGGAGCAGGATCTCAGAAACCATAGAAGTGGTAGTGGTCTTTCCATGTGTACCAGAGATAGCAACAGGAAGTTCATAATTACGCATAATCTCACCAAGAAGCTGGGCTCTTGATAAAGAAGGTATATTTAACTGTTCCATGGCAAGCCATTCCGGGTTGTCTTTGGAAATTGCTGCTGTATAGACTACAAGGTCAATGTCAGGTGTAATATTCTCAGCCCGTTGTCCATAATGGATAAGGGCGCCTTTTTCTTCCAGTAATTCGGTCAGATGTGAGGAAATTCTGTCTGAACCGGAGATCTTAAATCCCCGTGAAAGTAAAATTTCCGCAAGACCGCTCATGCTGATGCCGCCAATGCCTATAAAATATACAGAAATCGGATGGTCAAAATCAATCTGATACATAAAATTACTTCCTATCTATTATATTATAGTATATGTTTCTTTTAGTTATCTTATCGCAATGTTATGGAAAATACAAATCATTTTTAGCAGGAAAGAGGTAGAGGATATTTACTCCAAAAATAACAAAAAATTATCAATAAGATACTGGAAAAGTTGTAAAAAAGAATGAAAAGCTGGTAAAAAGCATATAAATCATGTAAATTTTGCACAAAGTAGTGTGAAAAAAACCGATTTTCTTTAGTAAAAAACATTCACTTTATATTATCAATGTGCTATAATCAGTTTATGATACCTTGGAACTATTTATAAAGAGGGAAATAAATATACTCAGAGGTGATGACAATGATTAAGAAAGAAATGATCGCTATGCTTTTAGCAGGCGGACAAGGCAGCCGTCTTGGTGTTCTCACGTCAAAGGTTGCAAAACCAGCAGTATCTTTTGGTGGTAAATATCGTATTATCGATTTTCCACTGAGCAATTGTATTAATTCAGGTGTCGATACAGTTGGTGTGTTAACACAGTATCAGCCACTTCGACTGAATACACATATCGGTATTGGTATTCCGTGGGATTTGGACCGTAATATCGGTGGTGTAACCGTACTTCCGCCATATGAGAAGAGTACGAATAGTGAATGGTATACTGGTACAGCCAACGCGATTTATCAGAACCTGGAATATATGGAGCGTTTTAATCCGGAGTATGTGCTGATTCTTTCCGGTGACCATATTTATAAAATGGATTATGAAGTAATGCTTGATTTCCACAAGCAGAACAAGGCAGAATGTACCATTGCTGTTATGCCGGTTCCAATGGAAGAGGCAAAACGTTTTGGTATCATGATTACGGATGAAAACCGTAAGATTACAGAATTTGAAGAGAAGCCTGAGAATCCACGAAGCAATTTGGCTTCCATGGGTATTTACATATTCAATTGGAAGACTTTAAGAGAAGCGTTGATTGCAAAAGCCGATCAGCCTGCGCTTGACTTTGGTAAGCATATTATTCCATATTGCCATGAAAAGGGAGCACCGCTTTATGCATATGAATTTAATGGATACTGGAAAGATGTTGGAACATTAAATTCATATTGGGAAGCAAACATGGAACTTATTGATGTTGTTCCAGAATTCAACCTGTATGAAGAATATTGGAAGATTTATACAAAGAGTGATATCCTTCCACCTCAGTTCTTTGCAGGCGGTAGTGTAGTGGAGAAGAGTATCGTAGGAGAAGGATCCGAAATCTACGGTAAAGTATATAACTCCGTAATCGGTTGTGGTGTTACGATAGGAAAAGATACTATTGTAAGAGATTCTATTATCATGAACAACAGCCAGATTGGTGATAATTGTGAAATGTACAAGACCATCGTGGCAGAAAATGTTGTAATTAAGGATAACAGCCGCTTTGGTATTGGGGAAGAAGCAGAAAATGATGGATTCCCTCATATTTACAACAGCGGACTTGTCTGCATTGGTGAAAAGAGTGAGATTCCAAGCGGTATTACCGTTGGTAAGAATGCATGTATCTTTGGTGTGACTACACCTGAAGATTATGAAGATAATTATCTTCCAAGTGGTAAAAATCTTATTAAGGCAGGTGATGAGGCATGAGAGCGATAGGTATTATTTTAGCAGGTGGTAATAACCACCGCATGAGAGAACTCTCTCAGAAAAGGGCAATCGGAGCCATGCCAATTGCCGGCAGTTATAGAAGCATTGACTTTGCACTGAGTAATATGTCCAACTCCCATATTCAGAAGGTGGCTGTTTTTACCCAGTACAATGCAAGAAGTTTAAATGAACACCTAAGTTCTTCTAAATGGTGGGATTTCGGTAGAAAACAGGGTGGTTTATTTGTATTTACGCCAGCGCAGACTGCGGACAACAGTTTTTGGTATAGAGGAACTGCAGATGCAATTTACCAAAACCTTCATTTCTTAAAAGAAAGCCATGAACCGTATGTTGTAATTGCATCCGGTGACTGCGTATACAAGATGGATTTTGGCAAAGTGCTTGAATACCACATTGAGAAGAAGGCAGATATCACTGTTGTATGCAAAGATATGCCGCAGGGTATCAATGTAGAACGTTTCGGTACGATTAAAATGAATGAAGAATGTCGTATTGAAGAATTTGAAGAAAAACCAATTGTAGCAAAGAGTAATACAATTTCTTGCGGTATCTATGTAATCCGCCGCCGTTTACTCATCGAAATGATTGAGAAATGTGCACAGGAAGACCGTTATGACTTTGTAAAAGATGTTCTGATCCGTTATAAGAATCAGAAGAGAATCTTTGGATACAAGATGAAAGAATATTGGAAGAATATCGCATCTGTGAATGATTATTTTGATACCAATATGGACTTCCTCAAACCAGAGATTCGTGATTACTTCTTCAAACAGTATCCAGATATTTATTCAAAAGTGGATGACCTTCCACCTGCAAAATATAACTATGGTGCACATGTAAGCAACAGTTTAGTAAGCAGTGGTTCCATCGTAAACGGCAGTGTGGAGAATTCCATTCTCTTTAAAAAGGTATTTATCGGTAACAATTGTGTGATTAAGAACTCCATTATTTTAAATGATGTGTATATTGGAGATAATTCATACATTGAGAACTGTATCGTGGAAAGCCATGGTACGATTCGTGCGAACTCTTATCACAAGGGCGAAGGGGATATCGAAATTGTGTTAGAGCGTAGCGAACGTTACATTATCTAGGCAGCCAGGTTGTTACAGAAAGAAGGGGACTAAAAAATGAATATTACAGATGTACGGGTAAGGAAAGTTGAAAAGGAAGGTAAGATGAAGGCAGTTGTTTCCATTACAATTGACCAGGAATTCGTGATTCATGATATCAAGGTCATTGAAGGGGACAGAGGATTATTCATCGCAATGCCAAGCAAGAGGACAGCAGACGGGGAATTTAGAGACATTGCACATCCAATCAATTCCGATACAAGAGAGAATATCCAAAAGATAATTCTCGAAAGTTACGAAAGAAGTCTTTCCGAAACGGAAAACTAGTAAGGTACAAAAGATAAGAATTTTAGAAGGCGGGATGAATAGAAATATTCATCCCGCTTTGTGATTGGCAAGACCGTTTGCAAACCGAGTCGTCGTTTGGTTGCGAAATGATTTGATTTTTGCTATTCTTGTAAATACACATAGAAATGAAAGGCATGGGAAAGAACGTGTATATTATAGTAGGTTTAGGCAATCCGGGAAGACAATATGAAAATACCCGTCATAATGTGGGATTTCGCTGCATTGATAAACTGGCAGAGAAATATAATATTTCTGTATTGGAATGTAAGCATAGAGCGATAATAGGAAAGGGGTATATAGAAGGGCAGAAGGTTATTTTAGCAAAGCCTCAGACCTTTATGAATCTAAGCGGGGAAAGTGTCAGAGATATTCTGCAATACTATAAGGTAGAGCCGGATACAGAACTGATTGTGATTTATGATGATATTTCCCTTGCGGTAGGAGCTCTGCGAATCCGTAAAAAAGGAAGTGCTGGCGGGCATAACGGAATTAAAAACATTATTGCCCAGACCGGAACTGATGTGTTTAAAAGAATTAAAGTAGGTGTAGGAGAAAAACCAGCTGGTTTTGATTTGGCGGATTATGTACTGGGACATTTTACTTCATCTGAAAATAAAGAGATAGATGCAGCTCTTGAAAAAGCAGTGGAAGCAGTGTCTCTTTTGGTGCAGGAAGAAGTAGACATGGCAATGAATCGTTTTAATTAAAAACGTCAGATAGATATTAAGAGATAGTGGGAAAAGAACAGGTCAGGTTTTAAAATGAATGCGATTATTAAGCCTTTAGAAGAATTGGCGGATTTTACGGAGGTAAAAGCGTCACTTTCGAAAGAAAAAATCTGTGTTTCGGTATCCGGGTGTACCGACTCCCAAAAAGTGCATATATTAGAAGGGCTCAGCGATGGTTTTAAGGTGAAAATCATCGCTACTTTTAGTGATAAAAGAGTAAAGGAAATTGTAGAAGATCTGCGTCTCTATGAACGGAATGTGTATTCCTATCCGGCAAAGGACCTTATTTTTTATCAGGCGGATATCCACGGTAACCGATTGATGACAGAGCGTATTCGTACTCTCAGACGTATTGCAGACGGATTACCGCTTACAATCGTAACAACATTTGATGCCTTGATGAATGCTCAGGTTCCGATTTCTGTTTTTACAGAGAATATATTATCGGTGAAAAAAAGGGGAATTGTAGTAGAAAGTGAACTGGCAGCAAAACTGGTAGAGATGGGTTATACCCGCAATTATCAGGTAGAAGAGCCGGGACAGTTTTCCATCCGCGGTGGGATTGTGGATGTATTTGATTTGACGGAGGAGAATCCTTATCGTATTGAATTATGGGGAGATGAAGTGGATTCCATCCGCAGTTTTGATATTTTAAGCCAGCGTTCCATTGAGAATTTAGAATCCGTGTCCATTTATCCGGCAACGGAGATTATTTTATCAAAAGAGCAGTTGGAAGATGGCCTTGGACGGATTGAAGAGGAGATGCTTCACAACCATGAGACGTTTAGAAAGGCATTTCAGACAGAAGAAGCACACCGTTTAAAGGTGCAGTTTGAGGAACTGAAGGAAGACCTTACCCAGCTTGGCCGTATGACCAATTTGGAAAGCTATATCAGTTATTTTTATGAAAATTGTCAGTCTTTTTTAGAATTATTTGATAAAGAAAAAACGCTGCTTGTATTGGATGAACCAGCACGAATTTTAGAGCATGCGAATGCGGTGGAACTGGAATTTAGAGAGAGCATGAGCAATCGTATTGCAAAGGGCTTTATGCTGCCGGGACAGATGAAGATTTTTTTAGGTGTCAATGCAGCCTGTGCTAAAATGCAGGATAAACGTGTGCTTACCATATCCACTATGGAAGATAAGGGAGCATTAATTAAGCCGGATCAGAAAATGCAGGTAAGTGCAAAAGGAATTGCGCCTTACCGTAATAGTTTTGAATTGCTGACAAAAGACCTGCTTCAATATAAGAAAAATAGATACCGCGTAATCTTACTTTCCGGTTCGCGTACCAGAGCAAAACGTCTGGCACAGGATTTAAGGGAACGCGAAATCGCAGCTGTGTATACAGAAGACCCTTTTAGAGAGGCAAAAGAAGGAGAGACTCTTGTATTATATGGTCATGTGGATAAAGGATTTGAATATCCACTGATTAAGTTTGTGGTGATTTCAGAAAGTGATATCTTTGGTGTTGAAAAGAAAAAAAAGAAATTAAAGAAGAAATACGACGGACAGAAAATTAAAGATTTTAATGAACTCCGCATTGGAGATTACGTGGTCCATGAAACGCATGGACTCGGCATTTACCGCGGAATTGAGAAAATTGAAGTGGAGCGTGTGGTAAAGGATTACATGAAGATTGAGTATCGTGATGGCGGCAATCTTTATGTTCCGGCAACCGGACTGGATTTGATTCAGAAATATGCGTCAGCCGATGCAAAGAGACCGAAGTTAAATAAATTAGGCTCAAAGGAATGGAGCAATACCAAATCAAAGGTAAAAAGTGCGGTCAGCATTGTTGCCAAAGATTTGGTGCAGTTGTACGCGGCACGCAGCCAAAATGCAGGCTTTCAATATGGGAAAGATACTGTATGGCAGCGCGAGTTTGAAGAAATGTTCCCTTATGAGGAGACGGAAGATCAGTTAAATGCAATTGCGGATACCAAGGCGGACATGGAAAGTACTAAGATCATGGATCGTCTGATTTGTGGTGATGTTGGATATGGAAAAACAGAAATTGCCATTCGTGCGGCATTTAAAGCAGTATCCGAATCGAAGCAGGTGGCATTTTTGGTGCCGACTACCATTTTAGCACAGCAGCATTATCAGACCTTCTTGCAGCGTATGAAGGATTTCCCTATTCGTATTGATATGCTGTCCCGTTTTCGTAGTAGTGCGGAACAGAAAAAGACATTGGAAGATTTGAAAAAAGGGCATGTGGATATTGTAATTGGAACACATCGTCTCTTATCAAGTGATGTGGCGTTTAAAGATTTGGGGCTTTTAGTTGTGGATGAAGAGCAGCGTTTTGGTGTTACCCATAAAGAGAAAATCAAGAAGATGAAAGAGAATGTGGATGTACTGACTCTTTCTGCAACACCGATTCCACGAACTCTCCATATGTCATTAGTAGGAATCCGTGATATGAGTGTGCTGGAGGAAGCACCGAACGAGCGTCTTCCGATTCAGACTTATGTAATGGAATACAATGAAGAATTGGTACGTGAAGCCATCGTCAGGGAATTATCCCGTGATGGACAGGTGTATTACGTGTATAACCGCGTAAATAATATAGCCGATGTAGCAGCAACCATTCAGGAACTGGTACCGGAAGCCAATGTGGCATTTGCCCATGGGCAGATGAAGGAAAGTGAATTGGAGCACATTATGTATGATTTTATCAATCATGAGATTGATGTGCTGGTATCTACGACCATTATCGAGACAGGTTTGGATATTTCCAATGTTAATACGATTATCATTCACGATTCTGACCGTCTGGGCTTGTCACAGCTTTACCAGTTAAGAGGGCGTGTCGGACGTTCTAACCGTACTTCCTATGCCTTCCTTATGTATAAGCGGGATAAGATGTTAAAAGAAGTGGCGGAAAAACGTTTAGAAGCCATCCGTGAATTTACGGATTTGGGAAGCGGTTTTCGTATTGCAATGCGTGATTTGGAAATCCGCGGTGCGGGTAATCTTTTGGGACAGAAGCAGCATGGGCATATGGAATCGGTTGGTTATGAATTATATTGTAAAATGCTGAATGAAGCGGTAAAAAATCTCAAAGGAATCCCAACGGATCTGGCTGATTTTAATACTTTAGTAGACTTGGATGTAAATGCGTTCATCCCGGCAGAGTACATTATGAATGAAGTGCAGAAACTGGATATTTATAAGCGGATTGCCAGTATTGAAACGCTTCAGGAAAGTGAAGATATGACAGAAGAATTACAGGATCGTTTTGGAAATGTACCAAAATCGGTTCAGAATCTTCTTCGAATTTCTTTGATCCGTGTAGCCGCCCACAAACTGTATATTACAGAGTTAAAGGGAAAAAGTGAGCAGATTCGTTTACAGTTAAAACCGGATGCAAAATTAAAAGTAGAGGGTATTCCTGGATTTTTAAAACAGCATGATAAGAAATTAAAATTTGTACCAGGTAAAAATCCATGTTTTGTATACCGATATAAAAAAGTAGGAACAGTGGAGAAAGATGAAGAAAATATTTTGGAGTTGACGGAGCAGCTGCTTAAGGATATGGAAGCACATTTGAGCATGGAGGATTAGTAATGAAAAAGGGTATTATTTTTGACGTGGATGGCACGCTTTGGAATTCAGCCAGTGGCGTGGCAAAATCATGGACCAGAGTTGTGAACCAGGAGTATGATAAAGAACGTGTCATCACAACAGAAGATATTCAGAATGTTATGGGTAAAACGATGGATAAGATTGCGGAAATTTTGTTTCCGGAGTTGGAGGAAAAAGCCCGTTTAGAATTGATTCATCACTGTGGTCAGGACGAAAATGATTATCTTCGTGAGCATGGTGGAACGCTATATCCGATGTTGGAAGAAACCTTAAAAGTGTTATCCGACAAATATCATTTGTATATTGTAAGTAATTGTCAGAGCGGTTATATCGAGGCGTTTTTAGGGCACTATGGCTTTGAGCATTATTTTGAAGATACGGAGTGCTATGGGAATAATCTGTTATCAAAAGGGAAAAATATTCGTTTAGTGGTAGAACGTAATCAGTTGACCGATGCTATTTATGTAGGAGATATCCAAGGGGATTATGATGCTACTATGGAAGCGGGGATTACTTTTGTACATGCGGCATATGGTTTTGGTACGATTGCTCAGGAGACGGCAAAGATTTCTAATTTTGCAGAACTTTCGAAAGTGGCAGAAGAGATTTTAGGCTAATTATTATACAAACTAATGAGATAGTTGAGAGCAAAAAGACGATTTTTGTAGAAAAAAGTTCATTTTTTGCAGGATGGAGAAAAAATGGCTTCAAAAGAAAAGCAGGAAAGATTATTATGTGTCAGGAGAGAACTGGAAGCAATCGCTGAGGCAGATTATAAAACTTTTTCTGCCAGTTTGATACCAGGTGTAGAGAATCTGCTGGGAATCCGCATTCCTATTTTGCGTGATATGGCTAAAAAACTGGCAAAGGAAGACTGGAAAGGCTGCATGGAGTGGGAGGATACTCTTTATTTTGAAGAGACCATGCTGCAGGGATTGGTGCTGGGGTATGCGAAAGCTCCGGTAGATGAGATCCTAGAATATGCGAAGGGGTTTATTCCGAAAGTAAATAACTGGTCTGTAAACGATACCTTTTGCAGTAATTTTAAGATTGCCCGAAAAGAGCCAAAGAAAGTCTGGGACTTTCTCATGACCTATAAGGATAGCCACGATGAATTTGAAACCCGCGTTGTGGCAGTTATGCTGATGGACCATTTTTTAGATGATGCCCATATTGATGATGTGCTTAGAGTTTTGAGAGAACTTGAGATTGCTGGTTATTACACCAGCATGGGTGTGGCATGGGCGTATGCCACCGCCTGGGCAAAATACCCGGAGAAGACGAAGGCGTACCTATTGGCACATCCTATTGATGCAGAGACCTACCACAAAACTTTGCGGAAATGTCTGGAGTCTTATAGAATTTCTGATGAAGATAAAGATTGGATACGAAGAGTTGAACTGCGAAACATTAAAAAATAGTTCTAATTGACATAACTTTTATGATTAAAAATGAGAGAAAACTTTGAATTTGCGGAGTTGCTTGTCCGATTAAACCAAAGAAATTTTCAGGTTAGTCGGGAAAGGAAAAACATCAGACCGACTAAACGAAAGGAATAAATGATTTAGTCGGTTAAGTAGATAAAAGCACTCCGACTAAAGTGTAAAAGTACTTTTATTAGTGGGTAACAGGAAAGGATTTTTAGTCATAATATTATAAGAGCAACTTTGTTTCATAAAGAAATAAATGAAAATCATTTGTCAACCGTACATTTCTGCGGTATAATCAAGAAAGTATTGATAAAATAATGAATTAGCGAAGGAACACATAAACTATCCTGTGAATGCCTTTATGCCACAAAGTGGTTGGCATAATAAATGAACAGGATAGTTTATGTGGACCGTGGTAAGTAGTAGAGGAGCAGATATGGAACTTTTATCAGTAAGAGAAATATTTCGTAACAAAGAAGAATATCTTGGTAAAGAGATTGAAATCGGTGGCTGGGTGCGCAGTATCCGTGATTCCAAAACATTTGGTTTCATCGTATTAAATGACGGTACATTCTTTGAGCCGATTCAGATTGTATATAATGACACAATGGAGAATTTTGCAAAGGTAAGCAAATTAAATGTAGGTGCTGCACTGATTGTAAAAGGAACTTTAGTTGCGACTCCACAGGCAAAACAGCCGTTTG
>CAZHGE010000043.1:0-23735 GCA_964531805.1 uncultured Lachnospiraceae bacterium | reverse complement strand
GTAGAGCACCTGACTTTTAATCAGGTTGTCGGGGGTTCGAATCCCCCGTGTCTCACTTGCAAAGCTGTCTCGGATTAATAAGTCCGGGACAGTTTTTTGTTTGATAAGATCTTCTGCAAAGCGAGATAGTGTTTGGCTACATAGATTAATATGGAAAAAATGTATTTTATAATGGGGTATAAAAGTATGGCAGAAACAAATGTTGCATTTGAATTTATCAAATCAATTATTGCATTAGTATATAAATTCTTATGGGGAGATATTATCACCATTCCACTTCCAGGTGGAAATAATTTAGGGTTATCTTTGTTAGTTATTATTTTGATTCCATCCGGAATCTATTTTACGATTAAAACAAGGGCAGTTTTGTTCCGGTTTTTCCCAGAAATGATTCGTATTATGACGGAAAAGAAAAGTAGTGAAGATAAACATTCTTTAAGCGGATTTCAGGCATTGATTGTTTCCACAGCGACAAGAGTGGGTATGGGTAATTTAGTAGGTGTTGTAGCAGCTATTTCAGCCGGTGGCGCTGGAGCTGTGTTCTGGATGTGGCTTACTGCTATTTTAAGTTCTTCTACTGCATTTATTGAAGCAACGCTTGCACAGTTATATAAGAAAAAAGATTCATTATACGGTGGATATAAGGGTGGTCCCGCATACTATATCCATGCTCTTTTTGTTAAAGAAGATTCTAAGAAGAAACATTCTGTGATAGCAGTATTGTTTGCATTATCAGGACTTCTTTGCTGGTGTGGTATCAGTCAGGTTATTGGTAATTCTGTTTCGTCTGCATTTGAAACAGCGTTTCACATTCCACCATTGTACTCTACTATTGTGTTAGTTGTGATTTCTGCTATCATTGTGTTAAGAAAACATGCAACGGTTAAGGTGTTGGATTTAATCGTACCAATCATGGCTGCGATTTATTTTGTATTTACAATTGTAATCATTATTTTGAATATCGAAATGATTCCAGAAGTATTTGCACGTATTTTTGAGGAAGCATTTGGACTTCGTCAGGTAGCTGCCGGCGGTTTTGGAGCCGTACTTATGAATGGAGCAAAACGTGGTTTGTTTTCAAATGAAGCAGGATCGGGTTCTGCTCCTTGTGCAGCAGCAACCGCGGATGTGGATCAGCCTGCAAAAGCAGGTCTTTTACAGGCATTTGGTGTATTTATTGATACCATTGTAATCTGTACCTGTACAGCAATGATTATTTTATTAACACCGGAAAGTGCATCTGCCGGATTAGAAGGGATGCCTCTTTTACAGGGAGCAATGGAATACCATTTAGGTTCCTTTGGTGTGGTATTTATCGCAGTTGTATTATGGCTGTTCAGTTTTTCCACATTCCTTGGTGTATTATTCTATGCCCGTTCTAACATCTCCTATATTTGGGGAGATGGTTGGAGATCACAGACCATTTATAAGATTATTGCATTAGTAATGCTGTTTATTGGCGGTCTGGCTTCTTATACTTTTGTATGGGATCTTGGTGATATCGGAATTGCTCTTATGACTATTTTCAATATGATTGCATTATTCCCGTTATCCAAGTATGCGCTGAAAGAATTGGATGAGTATAAGAAAAAGAAATCTTAAGATTAAAGTATATTTTCAAAACATAATAGTTTTAAAATCAATGAGCTTGCCATGATAAGTGGTAAGCTTATTTTTGTTCAATAATGGAAAGGCTGAAGTCAGAAGACTTTAATAATAACAATATAATAAACGTATTTTCACAGAATTTTCACGAAACAAACACATTTTCATAAAATATGTTCTTTACAATTGATGCTGGTTAAAATTAAAAATTTTTGACAGAAAGCAGGTGAGCAAAATTAAATACAGACATGAAATAAAGCAAGAGATACATTATTCAGATCTATTAGTGCTCAGGCAGAGACTTTCGGCAGTATTAAAAAAAGATCCTTATGCAGAAAAGGGAAAATATGAGATTCGAAGCCTATATTTTGATAATGCAAAGGATAAAGCATTGAGAGAGAAAATAGATGGAGTGAATGTTCGTGAGAAATTCCGCATCCGTTATTATAATGGGGATTCTTCGTTTATCAAACTAGAGAAAAAGAGTAAGCTTAATGGCTTGTGTTTGAAAGAGAGTGCAAGGCTGACAAAGGAACAGACTCAGGCAATTATAGATGGTAATGTGGGCTGGATGAAGGATAGTAACGAATCACTTATCAGGGAACTTTACATAAAAATGAGGATACAGGGTTTACGGCCAAAAACGATTGTAGATTATACAAGGGAACCGTTTGTTTTTGCACCGGGGAATGTACGTGTGACATTGGATTATAATATCCGGACAGGTATGCTCGGTACGGATTTTTTTAATATGTCATGTACATCAATTCCGGCAGGAGAAGATGCAATTATTTTGGAAGTAAAATGGGATGAATTTTTACCAGATATTATTAAGGATATTGTTCAATTGAAAAACAGTCGTGCAGGAGCATTTTCTAAATATGCTGTCTGTAGAATATATGGTTAATTTATACAAATATAATAAAGGAGAAAAAAGAGTATGACTTTTAATGATATTTTTAAATCAAGTTTTTTGGAGAATATGGCGAGTGTTAGTATTTTAGATATGGCAATCGCATTGATATTAGCTTTCGGGCTTGGATTGTTTATTTTCTTTGTATATAAAAAGACGTATCAGGGAGTGATGTATTCCTCCAGTTTCGGAACAACATTGATTGCACTTACCATGATTACAACTGTGGTAATTTTAGCAGTAACTTCTAATGTAGTGCTTTCTCTTGGTATGGTGGGTGCGCTTTCCATTGTTCGTTTTCGTACAGCGATTAAAGAGCCGTTGGACATCGCGTTTTTATTCTGGTCAATCGCAGTGGGTATTGTTTTGGCAGCCGGCATGATTCCGCTTGCTGTTTTCGGTAGTGTGATTATTGGTGTGATTCTTCTTGTTTTTGTGAATAAAAAATCACATTGCAATCCATATATTGTGGTTCTTTCCTGTGTGAATCATGAAGCAGAAAAGAAAGCAAAGGAATATTTGGAAAAGCAGGTTCAGAAATGTGTTGTGAAGAGTAAAACAGCACAAAAAGGTTTGATTGAGCTGAATATGGAAATCCGCATGAAGGATGACAATACGGATTTTATCAATGTCCTGTCAGACATGGAAGGTGTTTGCAGTGCTGTGCTTGTCAGCTATAATGGGGAATACATGGGATAAGGAGGTAAAGTATGTCAACATATAAGCATTTTGATAAAATCTGCTATGTTGTTCTTGCTGCCACTTTGATTCTCACGATTCTTTTTATGAATGCGGAAAAATTTGGTGTCCGAAAGGCGTCATCTGTTTTGGGCTATGAAGATAAGTTGTTTGATACTTCTACCGTTCATACTATAAATATTATAATGGATGACTGGGATGAATTTACAGCCAACTGTAAAAGTGAAGAGTATTATAACTGTACGCTGGAAATAGATGATGAGGTGTATAAAAATGTAGCAATCCGTGGAAAAGGAAATACATCCCTTACTCAGGTTGAATCCTATGGAAATGACAGGTACAGTTTTAAGGTAGAGTTTGATCATTACGATAGTACGAAGAGTTATCACGGGCTGGATAAACTTGCCTTGAATAATATTATTCAGGATAATACCTATATGAAGGACTACTTAACATATCAGATGATGGGAGAAATGGGTGTTGCCTCTCCACTTTGCAGTTATGTTTATATCACTGTGAATGGTGAAGACTGGGGGCTTTATCTTGCCGTGGAAGGCGTGGAAGATTCTTTTTTACAGAGAAATTATGGTAGTGATTATGGAGAACTTTATAAGCCTGATAGCATGAGTATGGGCGGAGGCCGTGGTAATGGCGAAAAGTTCGATATGGATGAGTTTCAGGGGAAGCCGGGCGACAAAATGTTTGGAGACCATGGTGGCGGTATGAGAACGGGTAGCGATGATGTTTTGTTGAAATACATCAATGATGATCCTGAAAGTTATTCTAATATTTTTGATAATGCAAAGACCGATATTTCAGACAGTGATAAGGTTCGTTTGATTGAAGCATTGAAAAAACTCAGCAATGGTGAAGATCTTACCAATACCGTTGATATAGAAACAGTAATCCGTTATTTTGTTGTACACAATTTTGTGTTGAATTTTGACAGTTATACGGGGGAAATGATCCATAATTATTATCTCTATGAAGAGGACGGACAGATGCAGATGATACCATGGGATTATAACCTTGCTTTTGGTGGATTCCAGTCATCGGAGGATGCGACGAGTCTCGTAAATTATCCAATTGACTCTCCTGTTTCCGGCGGAGATACACAGGAGCGACCGATGATTGCGTGGATATTTGAAAATGAAGAATATACGGAGTTGTATCATCAGTATTTTTCAAAATTTATAGCAGAATATTTTGAAAACGGATATTTTGAAGAGATGTTTAATCAAGTCAGTAGCATGATTGCTCCTTATGTAGAAAAAGATCCAACTAGATTTTGTACTTATGAAGAATTTGAAACTGGTGTTTCTACACTTCGTAAGTTCTGTGTACTTCGTGCAGAAAGTATCAGAGGACAGCTTGATGGAACAATTGGAGCAACATCTGAGACGCAGAAAAATGATACACTTATAGATGCCGGTGATCTACAGATAACGGATATGGGATCTATGGATAATGGCATGAAGGGTGGCGGTATGCGGCCGCAGGGAGATATGAATTTTCCGAAAGGAATGGAACCACCGGAAGGGATGGAAATGTCCGGAGGGACGATGCCATCCGAGGGAATGAATTTTCCAGATGGAGAAAATTCACCATCGGGCGGTAGGCATATGAATAATAGATATAAAGATGAAAACGGCACTCCCCAATAGTGGAAGTGCCGTTTAGGTATTACGTCCAATGAGAGTTTACTAATTCTGTGGATTCTTTTTCGGATAATTCATATTGTTCTATAATTTGTTGAATGGCAGTTTCTTTATCGGAACAAATATTTTTGATAATCTTAATAGTCTTAATAATATCTTCGTTACGGGCTTCTCTGCGTCCAGAATTGTAAAGGGAGGTGCGGTCGCGTTCGTAACGTTCTCTGGCTTCGCATTCCATACGCGTTTTCTTGTCTGCAAGAGCCTGCTGCATAGTATCTGTAATGTCTTCAAATACTTCGTATTCAGATGCTAACATTTGAAGTTCCTCCCATGTTTTTGCCTTAAACAGTCTTGCCCAGTATTGAAGTCCACAGGAAATATCTTCGTCTGTAGCAAGATGAATCTGATTCAAGTCTAGCACATTTAAAAGCAGTTTGTCACTATAAATATTATTATTTATGATATTTTTCATGGCATAGTGTGCGTAGAATTCCGGATGATCCGGAAATAGTGTAAAATCAAGTATGCCTATATGGATAGCAGGCATGACATCTATGTAGTCCTGCCCTTCTTTCAGATTATCAAAAGATTTGCACAAATAAGTGAGGGAACGCTCAGGCCAGTCCTTGCTGTTTAAAATCTGCATTTCAATATTAATCTTCTTATTGTTATTCAGTGTGATAAACAGGTCAAGAATGACGGTTTTGTCATTGACAGCTTCACCCGGCGTAATGGGATTTTCCAAAATAATGTCTACAATTTCTTCATTTTTTAAATTTAACAGGCTTCTAATCAGACCACGGAGTATTTTTCTATTCTTTTGAAGTACGATATGAAATAGATAATCATTTGTAAGAGTGTAGCGTAATTTACCGCTTAATGTGGTTTTGTTTTTCATAAGATTTGTATCCTTTCTGAAGCGAAAAATGATTTGTGTATAGTTGCATAAGTGCATTGAGGAACGGATTTCAATATGTGATTGGGATTTTGAAATCAATGGCGAAACGCCTGAACCATAACAGATGGCATGGAATTCTGTTATTAGTTTGATAAAAGAAGCGGAACCGCTTCTGATGAAGATGATAGTAACATAGAAAATAAATAAAAACAAGTAAAAAGACTCTGCTTCCGGAGAAACAAAGTCTTTTTATAATTTTTATGCAATTATAAAATATAACTTCCAATTGCCTGACCAATGGAAATGATGTCAGAGGCACCGGTAAAGTCAAATTTTACACGGCCAAGACCGCTGTAGTAGAGTTCTAATTCGCTGTCAAGATCAAGTGTTCCGGCAGTTTCAACAGAGAAAGCCTGGAGTTTGGAGTATGGTAAGCTTGAGAAATCCTTCTTTTTACCAGTTACACCCTGAACATTTACTGCGATGACTCTTTTGTTTGTAAAAGTAACATAGTCACGCATAGCTTTGTAGCAGCCTAAAATCTCTTCGCCCTGAACCAGTAATGGTTCCACATCTTTAGCAAAGCTGTTTTCTACTTTTTTCAGTTTAAAAATGCTTCCGTTTTTAAAATCGATCATTTTTCACATCTCCCTCTATATGTTTTTCCATTACTCATTGTATATTTTTGCAGAAAAATGTCAAATATATTTTCTCACATGCGGATATTATGAAAATAAATAGAAATCTATATATGATTGTTATAGAATAAAGGAAGAAGAAAAAAGGACGGGCAGAGTATGTTACAGTTATTTAAAAATATAGGAAAAAATAAGGAATTGGAGGCGGCGGTAACGAGGCTTCAGATGAATATGTCCAACAATTATAAGGATGCAGCGCAGGCGGATTATAAAGCATTAATGGAGTTGTATGAGGAACTTTCCGGTAAGGGTGGTTTAACGGACAAGCAAAAAAGTTATTATAAAGAAGTGATAGAAGAATACAGTGTAAAGATGAAGGATTACACCCATAAGGATCAAAAGCCGTACTGGGAATAGGGTTATTGCGTTTAACAGAGACAGGGGGATGAGTATGGATATTATTTTTTCAGGAATCACAAGTAAAGGGACAGAGAAAAGGGTGTGCGTTTCTTTTTCGGAAAAAGGCAAGAGTGCGGAGGGCTATGTGCCGTCTTGCAAGATTGAGAGGAATAACGGCTTTACACCTGACGAAGTAGAGCAGATGGAAGCTTATTCGGAGGAGAATAAGTATCTTATTTGGGAAGAGGCAAAAAAGATTAATCCACTGCGGGCGATGTGGAAAAATTAGGAAAATATTAGAGAACTGAATTTACTGCACTCTGCGTGCAGATGTAAATTTAATATATAGATAAGAGTGGGGTACACAGGATGAATGTAAGAGAATGGCTGAATAAAGAATTTACGGATAAAAGAATGGAAAAACTGGCAAAGTGTCTGGTGCTAGTGTTTGTTATGGTACTCTCTATTTTTGTTTTGTCTGTGAAGGTACCGGAGACATCTCTGTTTCAGGAGACGAAAGCAAGTATAAATGAGAGTACGGAAACGGTCATGGAATTTTCCGGGGCAACCATAGCGGCATCGTTGGCACTTTCGGCATTTCCGAATGATTTTGCGACGCCTTTAGCAGGAACATTGTCGGATTTAAATACATATTTTATATTTATTTTTGCAGTTCTATTTGTGGAGAAATTGATTGTTATTGAAGGTGTTAGGATTGCGTTTGTATATATTATTCCGGCGGCTTGTGCGCTATATATTTTGTATGAAGTGTTTGGAAAAGAATTCTGTAAGAATTTTGCGGTAAAATTGCTGGTGCTAGGTCTGGCGGTTGTATTTGTGATACCGCTAAGTACACATTTTACGGAAGTAGTTTGTGCGGATTATTTGGATTATGTGGACGAAACGATAGAGGAAGCGAATGCCGGAGCGGATAAGGTGAATGAGGTCATGGCTTCAGGAGAGGAAGAAGCAACTATTTTTGATAAACTATCTGAGGCGTTTCAAACGGCAATTCAGGGAGTGACGGATTTGTTAGCCTATTTTGAAGGTGTAGTAAAGAGATGCGTAAACTCGATTGCGATTATGCTTGTAACGACATTTGTGCTTCCTGTGTTAACTTTATTTTTGTTCCGGTGGTTGTTGAATGAATTATTTGCATGGAATCTGCCAAAACCACATATACATGTCAAATTACCTTTTGGAAAAGGCGAAGATGAGGAAGTCGGATTCAGATTAGAGGACAAGGGAGAAAACTCATGAAGAGGAAAGCATTAGGTATTTTTTGTGGAATATTAGCGGCTGCCATCATTGGAATATTGATTTGGGGTATGAATGCTACAACGACTGTATTCAGTGAGACATATAACGATGGAATGGAGCAGATTGATATCAACACCATCTATCTGGAAAACAGTGGCGTGGAGGTTGATTTTTCAGAAGTGCTTCTTAGCAATCAGGAAGAGACAAGAAAGCTGATTGTGAGCACGCAGGAGGCTGCTGTTTCTACAGAGTTATCGGATAAATTAATTCAGAAGCTGGATTTTGATTTTTTGAAAAAGACGCAGAAAGTCAGTTATACAGGAACGGGGTATTTTGTAGTAGATCTTGATAATCTGACTAAGGAAAACATCGTTCAGGATAAAGAAAATAAGGTAATTACCATTAAAATAGGACATGCCTATCTGCAGGCGATTGAAATAGACCCGGATAAAATCATTGTGGATGAGGTAAAAAAGGGTCTGCTGGCATGGGGAGATCTTGAACTGACAGTGAATGATTACAATGCGATTGAAAAAGAACTGCGTAACCGGCTGGAAGCAAAGTTTAATACTGCTGAAAACGGACAGGAAGCAGATAAAACAGCGCTTCGGATGGTAAAAGAAGTATACGAGCCGATTGTAAAAGCGATTGATAAGGACTATAGCGTGGTGGTGGAGTTTAAGTAAGTGGCTGCTATGGAAGAGAAAAAATAATCCGCTTGGCGTGATGTGGAAGGATAGAAAGAGTGAGTTATGAACATACAAGTATTTGGGACAAAGAAGTGTAATGACACCAAAAAGGCACAGCGTTTTTTCAAGGAGCGCGGTATCAAGTTTCAGTTTATCGATATGGCAGAAAAAGAAATCAGCAAGGGCGAACTTCGCAGTGTCGCCCAGGCCGTAGGTGGTCTGCAGGCACTGATTAATGAGGCGTGCAAGGACCAGAATGCACTTGGCCTTGTCAAATACATTGCAGAGGAAGACCGTGAGGAAATGCTCCTTCGCCACCAGCAGGTCATCAAAACGCCTATTGTGCGAAACGGCAAGCAGGCAACCGTTGGCTATGCGTCCGATGTGTGGAAGAAGTGGGAGTAGTGGCAGAACGGTTTTTCATTTGAGGCGGTAAGAGATGTCGTTATGGAAAAAGATATTGTTTGCACGTAACGTGCAGGCGTAGGATAAAAAAGAAATAGAAGAGGTAAAGAGAATGAAAAGCGTATTAATAAAGGACACAACAAAGAGTGAGCGAATCGCAATTATTAAGGAATGGATTCCGGTGGATGATGGTTTGGAAGATTGCGAAATCGACATGTGGGAGATGTACCGTGATTACATTAATGGGGAAAAAGAAATTGCCCAGATAAATGAGGAGTTTAGTAAGAGGATGTTTGGGTAGGGGGAGGTTATGTTAATGGACGAGTATTTTTGCCCTAATTGTGATGCCATATTAAATTATCAAGAAGGATTTGACCCTTCTGGAGGAGCATGGACTTGTACTTCGTGTGGGAAATTGCTTATGGATGAGGATGTCTATGATGGTGATTCATATGAGGGGGTTGCATGGTTTTGTGATAACTGTAATGCTCTTCTTAATAGACAATCTGGATTCTCAGACAGTTTGGGGAATTGGACATGTACGGAATGTGGTCATCTAAATGGAATGACAGACGAAGATATAATTGAAGATCCATTTTATTGCCCAAACTGTGGCGAAATACTTAATAAGCAGTGGGGATTTTATAAGTATGATGATAATCATGAATGTTCGTCATGCGGAGCTAAATTGTATCATAGTTACAGTGATGATAAGTACAGTGTCGTAGAAGATGAAGAAATAGAAGAAGATGATAATTTTTTATGTCCAAATTGCGGAGCAATATTAAATGACCAACTTCTCTTCTCAAGTTATGAGGATAATTGGGAATGTTCGGAGTGTGGTGTACATTTATATCATAACTTTAGTTCGGAGCCATATCTTGTAAAAGAGTATGATAGCGAAGAAAACGGCGAATATTATGAAAACATATCATGTGGCAATGCTTCTGATAATATACATAATAAGTACACAGTAAATGAAGAAAATAAGAGAATAAAAGTAAAAAGATTACAAGACGAAGGCTTGCGAAAGAAAAGGATAAAAGCATTCTTATTTAAAAGAAAGAAAATCAAAAATAAGTATAATTGTTCTGATTTATTAGGAAGAGATAGAATCGAAGTGGAGACACTGCTTTATAACCAGGCGTTTAATAATATAAAATTAGTCCCTATTAAAGATATATATTCTGGATCAAAATATACAGTAGGAGAAGTTGAGCAGATAGTAATTGCGGGGAATTCATATTTTTGTGAGGGAGATATGATTCCTTATAATGCGGAAATTATTATTACTTACCATGAGAAAAAAGAAATACAAATGCCATATACAAGTAGAAAAATAAAGAAGATGAAATATCAAGAGGCAGTTGATACGTTACGTGGATTGGGTTATACAGAGGTTTGCGGTAAGAAGATAGAAGATTTAAAAGTGGGTCTGCTCATAAAAGATGGTACTATTGAAAACATAACGATAGATGGAAGTAATGATATAAAGAAAAATAGAATGTATGAATATGATGTTAAAATAACTATTGTATATCATACGTTTAAGAAAAAAGAACGTAAGGAGAAAAAACATGCCTAAGGTATCTGTAAAAGAAAATAAAAATATATATTTTAGAAGACGAGAGGAACTAGGACTTACAAGAGACAAAGCTAGTGAATTGTTGGATTCTATACCTCCAGAGCGTATAGAGAAAATAGAAAATGAAAGATGTGAACCACATCCGGAAGAAGTGCTTATTATGGCAGAAAAATATAAATCTCCGGAATTATGTAATTATTATTGTTCGCATCAATGCCAGATCGGGCAGCAATATGTTCCAGAAGTGAAAATGCAAGATTTGTCACAAATTATTCTTAAAATGTTATCGTCACTTAATGCTGTACAAAGGAGTAGAGAACGACTAATAGATATAACTGCAGATGGACAAATTGATAATAGCGAATTGGAAGAGTTTATTGATATACAGGAGGAATTAGAAAAAATTTCTATTACGGTAGAAACTCTTCAACTTTGGTCGGAGCAAATGCTGGCTAATGGGTCTATTGACATTACCAAATATAACGAATTTAAAAGTAAAAGAAAATAGGGATTGAATAAATGCGTCTTTGGAGAATGTGTCCAAAGGCGTATTTATTTTGCTGTAAAAGTAAAAATAACCTTCTTTTTTTGCTGATTCATTCATTTATTTAAGAGAATGGATACGATACCATATAATTACAAACAGCGGAAAGATAACTTGGAAGGATGTGATTTTTATGAGTGTTAAAAGCAGGATAATTGCTATCCGACTTATAGAAAAAGTGAAAGATTATCAAGAATATGCAAAAGAAATTGGATTAAGCGTAAATACAAAAAAAACAAATAACAATAATGTACCTGAGAAGTTTAGAGAGGAAGAAAAGCCATGGGAAAAAGAACAGCAGAAAATATTTTAAAAGAAATTAATCAGCAGGAAGTACTCACTCGTACAGATTACACATTTGTTGAATATGTTAATGAATTACTAAAAATTCAGGAAGTATTGGCAGGTCTTGTATATGGAAAAGAAAAATCTTCAAATGTAAGAATGAACGAAATAGTAGCAAAACTGGAAATGGAAGCTCGTGAACGTGGTTTGTCCCGTGATACCGAAGTTCGAGAAGGACTTAATGCATTGCGATTATTAAATAAAGAAATATGTGTTTCTCTAGCAGGTAAAAGTGGCGAAGACAGAGTAGCAAATTGTATGGGATGGGTTACTCGTTTAGACAAAGAATTTTATAGAAATGTTTATATTTCTGATGAAGCAGAAGAAACTGAATTGGATGGAGTAATAGTTACCAAAAACGGAGTGATTATTCTTGAAGTAAAGAATGCCAAGGAAGATATCACAATTGCAGAGGACGGAAGAATTTTGTTTTGTAATGCTTCTTGTTACCATGATATTAGTGTAGGCGAGAAAATGGCTAGGAAAAGAAGATTATTAAAAAAGAGATTAGAAACAGAATTGGAAAATCGCGGAATTAAAACTCCGGTTGTTGTAGATAGTTTAATTGTTTTTTCGACACCAAAGAACACCCGTATTCAAATTCATGATAATTATCAAAAAGAAAGATATTGTCTCAAAGGACATTTGTTTAGAGAAGTAGATACTTTTGTAAGTGATGTAGTTTATCAGGACACAGAATATGAAGTGTTAAAGGACATTATTGCAGACATTGAAACAGAACAGAAGCGTTTTGAATTAAAATTTGATCCGCAGGTGCTTAAGGTAAATATTTCTAAGGCATTAGCTGTATTTTATGACGCTGGAATAATCGTAGAAAATGAACAGATTGCAGACGAATGTAATGAACCAAAGCACAAAGTAAGTTTTTGGAGAAGATTCTTTGTAGCAAGTGCGGCAGCAGCATCCGCGTTTTGTGTCGGAATTGGATTATAAATCAATCAAGGGAGAGATAACCGGTTTAATTTGCCAATAATGTGAAAATGAAGAGGGTTATCTTACCAAAGTATTCATATTGTTTTCACATACTGTGGGGTAAGATTAATATAACAAAAGACAACAAAACCTATTAAGGAGGTTTCTTATGAATGATGTAACAAAAGGCATAATAATTATTTTGATGGTTCTGTATATCCTTTCACCTGTGGATGTGTGTCCAGGCCCAATTGATGACTTGGTAGTTTTCTTTCTTTGTATGGCGGCAAATAGTGGAATAAATTATATTGAAGATTGAGAGGGTACAAAATGCGTAACAAAGGTAATCAAATTGAAGAACTGCTAAACACTTTATCGGCTGCAGCACCAGATGTAACAAAGCCTCTTAAGGTCATTGGTGATGGCAACATGTTAGAAGGTGTAAAGAATATTTTTAATTATGCATTGGCGGAAGGAGAAAGAACTGGTCTCGCTAAGGGAAAGAAAATTGGCTTGGCTAGGGGTAGTGCAATTACCTTTGGAGTGTGTGGTGCTCTGTATCTTATTCCGGAAGGTGTGAAATTCGTTAAAAAGAGAGTGGCAGAGCGAAAGGCTCAAGATGAAATTGGAGAAAAAATTCATGCTGCTTTTAGTGAAGAGTTAGCAGTCAGCCCGGATGAAGGAGGTGTTGTGGATGAAGAAATTGAAAACAGCGAAACGTAAAAATCTCATCGAAGTCGCCACCTATGCATACATACGAAAAATCAAGAAATGGATGTTTTGTCCGTCTTGTCAGAAGGGTAAGATGACAATAAACAAAAAGTCTACACTTTGGACCTGCGAGGACTGCGGATATGAGCTTTCTGCTGATGAGTTTGAAGACGATTATGTATTCTGGTTTTGCGACGAGTGCAATACATATCTAAATAATCAGGACTGTTTCAACAGACAAGCTTCTCGGCATATATGTAAAAAGTGTGGATATGAAAACGATACGACTTTTGATAACTTAAAAGGCATTTGCTCGGATTGTGGAAAAGTTATTCCAGACCCTGATGGAACTTTGTGTGCTGACTGCAGGCAGGCTCGTCGCCAAAAATCTAAGGAGTGGTTTGCTACAGCCGGTAAATTGGCTGGAGTTGTAGCTACTGTAGCAGGGGCTGTTTATCTTACTTCGCAGACTTCTGATGACGAAGCAAATACGGATTATATTCTGCTTTCTGGTGGGGATGACGAGGGCGTGAGCGATATGAAATTTGATTATGTTACAGATTATTGGATGAAAACTGCATCTGAGGACGAACTTAGAAGTATTGAAGACGAGATGAGAACCAATCTGGATTCAATGGACTATGATTCTGATGAGTATATGCAGCTCGATATGAAACGTATTGATGTAGTTAATGCCATTGCTAGCAGGTTCCCTCTCAATCTTCCTCTTAGAGAACACGGTTGGTATTTGCCTAATGATGACTAATTGGTTATTGATCAGTTTTGGTATATGGAGGTGTTGAAATGGGTGCATTGGGATATTATCTCATAATCATAAATGTTATAGGCTTTATTTTATTCGCTGTAAATACTTGGCTCTATTCCCATACGGCAGAAGGTCAAGTGGACAAGTTTCTAACAATCATAGCGCTATTAGGCGGTTCGCCGGGCATTCTTCTTTCTATTCTGATTTTTGATAGAAAAGCAGTCAAAGGCAATATGATGTCCCGTGTTTTTGTTGTTTGTATTTTTGTAATACAGATTGTGATATTCTTTTTTCTTCAAGGAGTTCATGGAGAGAAGTTAACCTTTGCATTCTGGGAGTTTTTCGGAAAATACAAAATTCTCTTAGTATATCTGGTGATGATCAACTTCGTAACCTTCGCTGCTTTTGCGGTAGATAAAATTGCCGCAATTGAAAGACGCTCAAGAATTAGAATTGTTACATTGCTGGGATTATGCTTCATTGGCGGAACGCTTGGTGGACTTGGAGCAATGTATATTCTCCATCATAAAACTAACAAGAAGAAGAACGACTTTTTCACAGTCGGGGTTCCCATGATGATAATAATGCAGGTTATCGTAATATTTTATCTAATGAATCTGTAAACAGAAAATTGCTTCGCTATAGGAAGCGAATCCAGTTGTAAGGCGTTTTTGCATCTATGGGAGTACGTCTTTATTTCCTGTTCCTGTTTGAAGGAACTGCGGATATCATTGGTATTGTCGAAGGTTGAGTAGTCTGCCAGTGCATTTTTAATGAAGTTGAGGAAGAAAACAGATGATATTATTTTTGGGAAAAAACAAAAGATTCAATAACGCAGATATATTTGGTTTTAAAGGTGTAAAGTATCATTATCATAAATAATCAGAAACATATGTAAAGGAGGAAAATGATATCATTATAATTTTGAGGCTATCCAGTCGAAGCAATTGGATAGCCTTTTACTATACGCTTTTGTATTTTAGGTTGGTTATATTGATATACAATATGGATTGCTAAGTATCCATCCATCTTTATAAATATTAAGTATTAGTTGGTTCTAATAGCTTTAGGTACAAATAAACGAAGTAGGATTTATTATATAAAAACTCCTTACGTAATTTGATGTAAGGAGTTTTTGGTTTGAATAAGATATATTATTTACTCAAAAGAGAATTTAATTCTTCAAATGATAATCCACGTATTAATTATATGCCTTATTTTTTATTATATGCATAAAAAATAAAAATATCTAATTTTGTAGAAAAATAGTTTTTTCGCGAAATTTTCATCCCCTCTATTGGTAGTGATTAGAAGAATCCCTATCAATAAAAAAGTTTGACTGCACGTTGCGTGCAGTTTCAGACTGGAAAGAGGGAAAAATATGGAAAATTGTAAAACTTTGAATGAAATTCATAAGGAAACAGGTGTGACGAGGCGTGCAGTTCAGGGATATGAGCAGGCGGGATTGGTTTCAGCATCTGACCGCAACAAGTACGGCCATCTGTTATATGACGAGGACGCGCAAAAGCGGATTACACGCATTAGGTTTTATCAGGAACTGGGATTTACGATAAAGGAAATCACGGGACTGATTGACGCACCGGCTCCGCAGGTAAAAGCATCTTTGGAAATACGGATTGCGTGTTTAAAAGAAGAACGGCACAATATGGATTCTTTGATTGAGAAAGCGTATGAATTGATAGAGACATTATAGAGATATGGCGGCTGCTTACTGGAAAGAGAGGCAGTCGTTTTTTTTCTTGACATATCTCGAAAGGTATAATATGTTTATTTTAGTAAAAGTCCGTAAAAAATAAAAAAATACGGATACACGCTTTAAAAGGAGGTTTGAGTAATGCTGTACACATATGAGAAATGTATAGAAATATATAAAACTGATTATCAAATTCGTAAGCAGGTAGAATTGGGGAATTTATATAAAATTGAAAAAGGAATATATTCTGATGATAAATATGAATCAGATATTGCGGTTATGAGAATGAAATATCCAGATGCAGTCTTTACATTAAATAGTGCATTTTATTTTCATGGATTAACAGATACTATTCCGCAGTTGTATTATTTGGAGACAGATAAAGATGCATCCAAAATTAAGGATAAAAATGTCAAACAAATTTTTGATAATTATGGAAGTATGGAACTTGGCGTAATAGAGATGGAATATGATGGAATTCCTATTAAAGTTTTTAGTAAGGAACGTTTATTAATTGAATTGATTCGTAATAAGAATAAATTACCATTTGATTATTATAAGGAGATTATAGGTAATTATCGTAAACTTGTTCACAAGTTGGATATACAGGCAATCCAAGATTATGCTGTAGTATTACCTAAATCAAATATGGTAATGGAGGTTATACAGATGGAGGTGTTATAAATTGAATTTACGAAGAATGATTACTGAAGGTAGAAGAAATAATAAATAGGGTAGCGACAGTATTTAAAAATCCAGTTTATAGATATAGAGTAGATAAGAGCGATAAGCGTTGGTTGGATGATGAAATTGAAGATATTTTTGCAACATTACTCTCCTATTTAGAAAGTTTAACACATTACTTGACAAAAGTGTAACGCGGTGCTATGATGAAGTCACTTTTTGGAAAGATATAGAGTCTTTTCAGAGCAATATACGGACCACCAGCAATGGTTAAGGCCATACGGACAGCCGGGTCCACTGCCGATTGGCAACTGAGGTTGCCTTATTGATTGAGTTAGAAGCTCAAATTTTATAAGTTGGTTTCTTATAAACCGAATAGTGCTGAGGCACTGACTTGTGAAACGGTCAATAAGAGTAGTAAAAGTGTGATTGCTATATAGACTCTGATCATTTTAAATTTGTATGTGATATCTTTCCGTATGTAACATTGTAATGTAACGCAATATGGATTTTTATGATATGGGAACAAATTGTAAGCATAAGTTAGTGGAGCACTGACTTGTGCTTTTTTAATTTGTCAGGAATTTCCTGACAAATTAACGCTCTGTGGAGCGAACCCTAATTATAAAAAGGAGAACATATCGGATGGAAAGAGAAAGAATGGATCAGTCGCGGGCGCCGATACATGAGGCGTTGGAGCGTTTTCGTCATATGAGAGTGGTACCTTTTGATGTGCCGGGACACAAACGCGGAAGGGGAAATCAGGAGCTTGCCAAGTTTTTGGGCGAGCAGTGCGTCGGAGTGGACGTAAACAGTATGAAGCCCCTGGATAATCTGTGTCATCCGATATCGGTGATTAAGGAAGCGGAGGAACTGGCGGCGGAAGCCTTTGGAGCGGCATATGCTTTTTTGATGGTTGGAGGTACAACCAGCGCGGTACAGAGTATGGTGCTGACTACGTGCAAAAGAGGGGATGAGATTATTCTGCCAAGAAACGTGCACCGAAGCGTGATTAATGCGCTGGTTTTATGTGGTGCCATTCCTGTATATGTGAATCCCGAAGTGGATACGAGGCTTGGAATTGCGCTTGGTATGAAACGGGAGCAGGTGGCAAAGGCAATCAAAGAGCATCCGAATGCAGTTGCGGTTTTGGTAAATAATCCTACCTATTATGGCATTTGTTCTGATTTAAAAGCGATTGTGGATATGGCTCATGAAGCGGGAATGTTATGTCTTGCGGATGAAGCACATGGGACCCATTTTTACTTTGGAGAAAATCTTCCGATTTCGGCAATGGCAGCAGGTGCGGATATGGCATCGGTTTCCATGCATAAAAGCGGAGGGAGTCTGACACAGTCGAGTTTTTTACTTGCCGGACCTAATGTAAATGCGGGCTATGTGAGACAGATTATCAATCTGACCCAGACGACATCCGGAAGCTATTTGTTGATGTCGAGTCTGGATATTTCACGGAAAAACCTGGCGTTACATGGAAAAGAGATTTTCCGCCATGTATATAATATCGCGGAGTATGCACGTAATGAGATTAACGGCATTGGCGGGTATTATGCGTTTGGAAAAGAACTGGTCAATGGGGATTCGGTATTTGATTTTGACCCGACTAAACTGAGTATTCATACGCTGGATATAGGATTGGCTGGCATTGAGGTCTACGATACGCTAAGAGATGATTACGACATTCAGATTGAATTTGGTGATTTGGGAAATATACTCGCGTATTTGTCCATTGGGGACAGGGCGCAGGAGGTGGAGCGTCTGGTGAGTGCTTTGGCGGAAATCCGCAGACGCTATAAAAAAGATCCGACGGGTATGTTATCGCAGGAGTACATAGCACCCCAGGTGGTGAGCAGTCCGCAGGAGGCTTTTTATGCAGAAAAAGAAAGTCTGCCGATTGCAGAAACCAAAGGCCGGATTTGTAGTGAGTTTGTTATGTGTTATCCACCGGGGATTCCGATTCTGGCACCGGGCGAGAGGATTACGGAGGATGTGCTCCGTTACATTGCTTATGCCAAAGAAAAGGGCTGCAGTATGACCGGACCTGAGGATGCCAGGATAGAACGGTTGAATGTTTTAAAATAGAATTTGTGTAAAAACAGACAGATGAATAAGAGCAATCTGTTGATTGGGAAAACGAAAGCAGGATAAAGGGGGAAAATATGGATTTTTGGTTTAGTGAAAGGCACACGCCGGATGTAAAAATCAGTCTGAAGGTGAAAAAGCAGTTGTATTCCAAGAAGAGTGATTTTCAGAAGATTGATGTGTTTGATACCTATGAGTTTGGAAAAGTGCTGGCGCTGGATGGCAACATCATGCTGACGGAGCGGGATGAATTTATTTATGATGAAATGATTACCCATGTGCCGATGGCGGTGCATCCGGCGGTAAAGCGGATTTTGGTAATTGGTATCGGTGACGGTGGTGTCGTAAAAGAATTGACGCGTTATGAGCAGGTGGAGCGCATTGATTTGGTGGAAATGGATGAAGCGGTTGCGGAAGCGTGCGGATTGTATATTCCGGCAAACGCCTGTCGTCTGGATGATGAGAGAGTACATATATATTATGAAAATGCGTTGAAATACATCCGTCGGTGTGAGGATAAATACGATTTGATTATTGTGGACTCCAATGATCCGTTTGGACCATCGGAAGGGTTGTTTACGAGGGAGTTTTACGGGAATTGTTTTAAGGCGCTCAAAAGTGATGGCATTATGGTGAATCAGCAGGGAAGTCCTTTTTATGCGGAAGATGCGGATGCCATGCAGCGCAGCCACAAGCGTATCGTAAATACGTTTCCTATCAGTCGTGTGTATCAGGCGCATATCCCGTCTTTTGCAGCGGGCTACTGGCTCTTTGGTTTTGCCAGTAAAAAGTATCATCCCATTGATGATTTGGATGCAGAGCGCTGGAACTCACTGCATTTAAAAACAAAGTATTATACGACAAGGCTTCATAAAGGGGCATTTTATCTGCCTGCTTTTTTGGAGGAAATGCTTGAGGAGGTTGAAAAATAATGGAACGGAATGTAGAAACATTTATCGGTTGTGAGGCGGAATATGAAGAAGCTAAGATGGTATTGTTTGGTGCACCGTTTGACTCAACCACCAGCTTTCGTCCGGGAGCAAGATTTGGAAGTGCTGCAATCCGGCATGAGAGTTTTGGTCTAGAAACATATAGTCCGTATCAGGATGAGGATTTAAGTGATTATAAAGTATTTGACAGTGGCGATTTGGAGTTGTGTTTTGGCGATTCGGTAAGAGCGGTTGCGGATATTACAAACCGTGCGGATCAAATTTTAACAGATGGAAAAATCCCGCTGATGATTGGCGGGGAGCATTTGGTGACATTGGGAGCAGTAAGGGCAGCGTTGAAAAAATATCCTAATCTGCACATCATTCATTTTGATGCCCATGCGGATTTAAGAGAGGACTATCTTGGAATGCAGTTAAGTCATGCCTGTGTGCTGAGACGATGCCATGAGTTGGTTGGAGACGGAAGAATTCATCAGTTCTGTATCCGCAGTGGTGAAAGAAGTGAGTTTGAATTTGCAAAGATGCACACGGATATGCACAAGTTTGATTTTACCGGATTGGAGGAACTGGTAGTTTCTTTGAGAAGGGAACAGGTTCCGGTTTATTTTACCATCGACTTGGATTGTCTGGATCCAAGTGTTTTTCCGGGAACCGGGACACCGGAAGCGGGAGGCGTTTCTTTTAAAGAGTTATTGGAAGCTATTCTGGAAGTGGCCAAATGTAACGTGGTCGCAGCAGATGTGAATGAACTCGCACCGATGTTGGACGCGAGTGGAGCTTCCACGGCGGTGGCATGCAAGGTTGTGAGAGAGTTGATGTTAGCAGTGTTGAAAGGGAGGAAATAACAATGAGCAGAGTTTTAATTATAGGTTGTGGAGGGGTTGCATCTGTTGCAATCCATAAATGTTGTCAGGTAAGCGAGGTGTTTACAGAAATCTGTATCGCCAGCAGAACCAAAGAAAAATGTGATAAGCTGGCGGCTGAACTGGCACCGAAGACAAAGACGGTGATTACGACAGCCCGCGTTGATGCGGATAAAACGGATGAAGTGATTGAGTTGATTAAATCCTATCAGCCGGATTTGGTTATGAACATTGCACTTCCCTATCAGGATCTTACGATTATGGATGCGTGCTTAGCATGTGGAGTAAATTACATGGATACTGCCAATTATGAGCCGGAAGATACGGAGGACCCGGAATGGAGAAAGATTTACGAGGAGCGTTGTAAGAGAGAAGGTTTCTCCGCATATTTTGACTATTCATGGCAGTGGGCTTATAAGGAAAAATTTGAAAAGGCAGGTCTTACGGCTCTGCTTGGTTCCGGTTTCGATCCGGGTGTGACACAGGCCTACTGTGCATATGCTTTGAAGCACGAGTTTGATGAAATTGACACGATTGACATTTTAGACTGCAACGGCGGCGACCATGGTTATCCATTTGCAACAAATTTCAATCCGGAAATCAATCTTCGAGAGGTGTCTGCGCCGGGCAGTTACATTGAAAATGGACGCTGGGTGGAAATTCCTGCTATGAGTATTAAGCGTGAATATGAGTTTGATCAGGTAGGAAAAAAAGATATGTACCTTTTACATCATGAAGAATTGGAATCTCTTGCAAAGAACATTCCGGGCGTGAAACGCATTCGTTTCTTTATGACATTTGGACAGAGTTATCTGGATCATATGAGATGTTTGGAAAATGTGGGAATGTTATCTACCACACCGGTTATGCACGACGGAAAGGAAATTGTACCGATTCAGTTTTTAAAGACATTACTTCCGGACCCGGCAAGTCTTGGTCCGAGAACAAAGGGTAAGACGAACATTGGCTGTATTTTTACAGGTAAAAAAGACGGTAAGGAAAAAACATGGTATATCTACAATGTCTGCGACCATCAGGAGTGTTATGCGGAAGTTGGTTCACAGGCAATCAGCTATACTACAGGTGTTCCGGCTATGTGCGGCGCACTGATGCTTTTAACCGGAAAATGGAACAAGCCGGGCGTTTATACAGTGGAAGAGTTTGATCCGGACCCATTCTTAGATGCATTGGATCAGTATGGATTGCCACGAAGCGTATGTGAAAATCCCGTGCTGGTGGAGTAGATTTGAATTTATAAATATCAGTAAATGAAAATTTTAATGTTTTACATTCTGAAAATGTGACGTGGGTATATAGAGAATTGAAATGAGCTATATACCCCTTTAGCTTGCTAAAAGTATGAAATAGTAGATGCAAGTGGGGTAGAAATAGAATGAAATTGTCTATATACCCCGCTGACAAAAATGTAAGTGGAATGGAAAGATTCCATTAGAAACAATGTAGAAATAAAGGAAATCCAAACCGGACAAACCGCAAATGGAGAGTAAGATGAAGTATAGAAAAGATAATCAGGCTGCTTTTCAAAGTCTGACAGAAGAGAAATGGCATAAGTTAATGGAATTGCCCACGCCTTCATATATAATTGATGAAGAGCAGTTGCGTAAAAATGGGGAAGTACTGTTGGATATTCAAAAGCGGACGGGATGTAAAATTCTGCTGGCGCAGAAGGCATTTTCCAATTTTGCAGTGTATCCAATGCTGGCTGAGTATCTGGCAGGAACAGAGGCAAGCGGTTTATATGAGGCAAGGCTTGGCAAGACGAAGATGCCTTCGGGTGAGTGCCACGTATTTTGCGGAGCCTATAGGGAAAGTGAGTTTGAAGAGTTATTGCAGTATGCGGATCATATTGTGTTTAATTCGCCGACTCAATTGAAGAAGTATGGTCAGCGGGCAAAACAGGCTGGAAAAAGCATTGGTCTGCGGATTAATCCGGAATGTTCCACGCAGGACGGACATGAAATCTATGATCCGTGTGCGCCGGGCGGACGATTGGGAACGACAAGGGACACTTGGGATGCAATGATGGATGAGGAGTTAGTGTCCATGCTGGACGGAATTCATTTTCATACGTTATGTGAGCAGAATGCGGACGCACTCGAAATTACGCTGAATGCGGTAGAAGAGAAGTTTGGAGATATTCTCAGACGTGTGAAATGGCTGAATATGGGTGGCGGTCATCATATTACGAAGAAAGATTATGACAGAGAACTTTTGGTAAAATGTATCGAGCGCATGCAGAAAAAATATGATCTTGAGATTTATCTTGAACCGGGAGAAGCGGTGGCATTGAATGCAGGATATTTGGTTAGTGAAGTGCTTGATAATGTAAAAAACGGCGGCGTTACAAATTTGGTTTTGGATATGTCGGCAGCATGCCATACACCGGATGTCATTGAGATGCCGTATCTGCCGCCGGTAATGAATGGGATAAGTGGCAGTGCTGAAGAAGCGGGCACAAGTGACAGTAAAGAGACTTTAGAATGTAGTAATGCTGATGACAGCAGAAAGTATGCACAGAGATACCGCCTTGGTGGTCCGACCTGTTTATCAGGTGATGTGGTTGGAGATTATTCTTTTGCTGAAGAACTTTTGACAGGAGATAAAATTGTGTTTGGCGACATGGCAATTTATACTACCTGCAAGAATAACACATTCAATGGTATGAAACTGCCGGACATTTATCTGCTGAAGGAAGATGGCGGTGTGGAGTGTCTTGCTTCTTTTGGATATGAGGATTTTGAACAGAGATTGGGCAATTTTTGTTAGTCAACCAGTAGGAGAATGGTGAAAATCAACTGTTAGTTCCTTCTTTTATATGGTGTTATTGCGTAATATGTTAACAAGGAGGTCAGAAAATGAATCAGGAAGCAATTGGAAAGTTTATTGCAGAGTGTCGGAAGGAAAAGGGCCTTACACAGATGCAGTTAGCAGAAAAACTAAATATTACCAATCGGGCAGTATCAAAATGGGAGACCGGTAAGAGTTGTCCAGATGCATCGATTATGATGGAACTTTGTAAAATTCTTGGAATTACGGTAAATGAACTGCTCTCAGGAGAAAGGATTACCATGGAAAATTATCAGAAAAAGGCAGAAGAAAACCTTGTTGAATTACAGGAAAAGAAAACAAAGGCACAGAAAATGTATAGGTTAATAGAATTAATATGGGGAATAATTGCTATTCTATTAGTGCCTGTTCATTTGGCAATTAATTTTTATTATCCAGAAAATGAGGGGACTGGTATAGGACCACTTATTCTAATGATAGGAATGATAATGTGGATTGTGTATTTTTTAAAATTCTATAAGATTGAGATTAAGTTAAAATAATAAAATAAATATATATTGAAGCACAG
>CAZHGE010000042.1:0-23954 GCA_964531805.1 uncultured Lachnospiraceae bacterium | reverse complement strand
CTTCATCTACTTTACCTACAGACTTCTGTAAGTCGATGATGTGGATACCATTTCTTTCTGTGAAGATATAAGGAGCCATCTTAGGGTTCCATCTTCTTGTCTGATGTCCAAAATGAACACCTGCTTCTAATAACTGCTTCATTGAAATAACGCTCATGTTTCTTACCTCCATTTGGTTAAAATCGTCCGTATGTTTCGCCTGCAAAAGTTCTCTTTAGAAACTTTGCACATTTCTGTCTCCTCCGCGTTAAAGAGGCACCAACAGACCATCCACATACGTGTTTTTTTCACAACAGATGAATTTTAGCATATACAAAGCCTTATGGCAAGCATTTTTCTAGGTAAAATCAATTTTTCTTTATAAATATCTATCATAAAAACTGCCGCACTATTTTCATTTAGCGCGGCAGTCTATACTACAATATTTTATCTAAGATTTGCAAGAGCCGGTGTTACGGTTACCAGATAGTCACCACCCTGTTTTAATGCAAACATTGCCTGACCTTCTTTGGTTACCAAGAAGCTACCCTGGAAAACAAGTTTTCCTGTTATTGCATCATAGCGGTATAAGCATGCCATCTTACCAACATTTTCTTTTCCAACATGAACATGCATATTAACCGGCACTGCAAAAGCACCTGTATCCTTTACCCATACCTGTTTCGCAAACAGGGACTGCATTGTTCTTGTTTCCACCAGATTCTTAGGAATAGCGGTCAAATTACATTTTGCAGTCAGATCAATTTCTTTCATGGAAACCAGATCTTTTCCTTTTAAATCCTGTCCATTGATACTCAATGCCACTCCATTTCCTGTTTGGAATGCCACTGTTACATTTTTATCTTTTACATCTGCTAAAACAGACAGCGGTACTTTTGTCTCTCCACGCGCAGAAATGTCCATATTATAGTTGCCATCTACCAGCACGGACCCTTCTGCATTTGTTCTCATTAATTCAAACAATTTTGTTACAACTGTCTGAATCTGTGTTACAACCTCAGCCCAGTCGATTATTGTTTCTTCTTCACTCTGTGATGTGCTGCTGGTTGAATCAGAAGCTGCGTTATCATCAGAATCCGCATTACTGTCAGATGACGATGTACCCGATCCACCGTTTACATTTCCTATGTGGTATAAATATACCTCATCGATCGTTCCCCATGTTTCTAATGCTGTTGTTGTAATGGAAATCGTTACCGTTACACAATCACCATCTTTTACTACAATATTATCCACCTGGGCTTTATCCCATACCATCCAGCCTTTTAATTCTGCTGTATCACTACCAGCTTCTTCATCTCCACTAGCTGAAATTGCAATCGTATAACTTCCACTTTCTCCAGCACCTTCTACATTCATAAAGCAGCCATATACACCCGGTTCAAGACCTGACACTGTCTGACTCATAGAAAAATCTGTGATTGTTGAACTCCACGCATCAAATTTCAAAGCACTGCTTCCACGTTTAATATCAGCTGTGTCAATTTTGATTAATGAAGTTGCATTATCACCATAATTTAAAGTCCAACCGTTTCCTTCACCAAGTCCGCTTTCAAATCCGCCATTTACCAAAAGGTTATTTGGTAAAATCTCCACATTACAAACTGCCTTCATACCAGCTGCAGTTCCTGTAACGGTAAAAGAACCAAATCCCTTAATTGCAGCAATTTCTTTTGCGTTCCATACAACATCTACTTCTACAGTGCTGCCATCGTTACATACTGCTGTAACTTTTGATGGAAGCACGATTTCTTCTCCTGCTAAAAATTCAATAGCGGTTGCCTTAATCACATCCGGCTTTACCTCTGCAGTCGTACCACTATCTACATATTTAAATACATTTAATGATGGCAATGGATGACCTTCGTGGTCAAACAATGCCTGATTATCCCATGAACTTCCACCATAATAACGACCGGCATTTTCAGGATCGTATTCAGAAGAATAACTGGAAGCCCAACCTGATCCATATCTTTCCCATTTTGCTTTGTTTGATGCAAGAACAGAAGCCGCATTAGAAGCCGATGCATCATACACTTCTACCGGAATCCATGCCGGTTCCCAATAAAACACACCAATACCGTTAGATGTATCATTAACTGTTTTGATCACACTGCTGACTGCATCTGCCTGTCCCTGTACAGAGATATTGTAATCCAGTGTTAATGAATCCGCGTTTCCAGCACGCACATTATTTTCATGTCCGTCACCATCGTCATAAGTATACGCATAAGATGTTTCTGCAACCATTACTTTTTTACCGTAAGTAGTTGCAATACTGCTTAACACATTGTTTAAGTTTGTAAGTGTTCCGTGCCAGAACGGATAATAGGACGTTGCGAATACATCATAATCCACATTATAGTTAGCAAGATTCTGTGCAATTGTTGCCTGAATGCCTGTATTTGGCTCAGTGAAATGCAAAGCAACCATTACTTCACTTCCATCTGTGGTATCACTGCCATAAACATTTTCTTCGTAAGCTCTAACTGCTGAACTTCCCGCATTGAAAATATCAGCCATTCCACTCCAGTTGGATGTACTTTCTCCACAGATTCCGTTATTGGTCTCATTACCAATCTGTACCATTCGAACATCTACACCTGCTGCATGTAAAGCTGTCAGACTTTCAAGTGTAAAATCATATACTTCTGTTTTCTTTTCATCTAAACTCAACGATTCCCACGCTTTTGGAGCATCCTGTGCTGCTGGATCTGCCCAAAAATCAGAGTAATGGAAATCTATTAAAACCTTTAACCCTGCATCCGTTGCTAATTTACCAATGGTCTTTGCTTTATCTACATCATTATTACCACCGCCGTAACCATTTCCATTTGCATCATAAGGATTGTTCCATACACGGATACGAACCCAGTTAACACCAGCATCTTTTAACAATGTAAAAAATCCCGCATCACTCACTGCATTTCCATCAAAATCATAGAATGTGACACCACTGTTCTTTTCTACTACATAACTGGAAATATCAACACCCTTGATAAATCCCTCTTTTAAGTCAATTTTATCTACAATAATATCTGCAATTTCCAGAGAAGCATCTACAAGCGCATCTTTTGCAGCCTGTAAAGAATCTGTCATTTCCACAATTTCTTCTGCTTCAGCAGTGCTCAGATCAGCACTTACATTATTATAAAATGTTTCTGCTTCTGTAAGCACTGTTTTCATAGCCTCATATGACTCTTCTGTATAATCTTCCGCACTCAGTGCCTTACATGCTGTGATTAATGTATTTAACGCCTCTATTTTCTCTGTTTTATCTACATTTACCTCTTCTTCTGTTGCAGATAACAATGTAACGTTATCCAATTTAAAATAACCATCCGCTAAAAGATCACCTACAATCGTGATGGTGATATCTGAGGTTTCAGTTATTGTCAAAAATCCTGTTGTTGCAGTCTTATAGCTATCCCATGCTTCTGCAATCATATCCGCAGATTTCGTCTTGCTTCCATCTGTTATAGAGATACTGCCGCTGACATTTCCTCCAGCCGTATCCATTGCTGCCTTATATATTCCTGCTTCTACATCTGCTACTGTGTAAGACAATGTAACAGTCTGAGCACTGGCAGACCAGATATTCCAAACTTGTGTTGTATCATTTCCAGCACCTGATTCTGTTGCTGAAGTTGCTTCCGCCACACTCCATGCAGTGCTCCAGCCGCTTGGAATACCAGATTCCATATCTGCTAAATAAACAACTCCTTCTGGAAGAGTATCAGTTTCTGTATCATCTCCACCGTCAGTTCCTGCTTCTGCTTCAAACAACTGAATATTATCCGCATATAACCAGCCGCCTGCGCTAATATCTATTACTACAGTGATTACAACAGAACTTGTTTCCGTAACAGTAAAAGCATCTGTCTCAGTTGTTGTATACGAGGAAGCCACTACTAACTCTGTTTCCTTCGTATCGTTTCCAACCGACGCAGAAATTTTTCCAGAATAATTTCCACCATATGTATCTACACTGAATTTATAAGTTCCTGTCTGAACATTGTCAACTGTGCAGTTTAAAGTAAGTGTATCAGCAGCTTCAGAATATAAATTCAGTTCTTCTGTACCATCCTGAATTTGACATGTACGCCAAATACCACTACTCCATGTAGGGTTCAAAATCGCAACATCTTCGTCCCAGCTGCTCATATCGCATAGGAAAACAGTTCCTTCTGGAAGACCAGTGCTGCTGCCATTGTCTCCTTCTTCAGTACCTCCAACGGTATTGCCGCCCTCGGTGTTGCCGCCTTCTTCATTACTCTCATTTTTAATGAGACTTACTGTATCCATGCATACCCATGCTCCCGCTGGACAGGTAATCTGAAAACCGATTGTATAGTTTGTCACATCTTCTGCCAAAGTAAACTGATATGTAAACTCTCCAAATGAAGATGGAATCGTATAAGCATCTGATACTATACTACCGTGATATACCTTAACATTACCAGCCTTACCATTTGGATCACAGATTGTACCTGTCACCGTATAATTACCAGCTGATAAAGAAGAGATTGTCTGCGACACATCTACTGTTCCTTCATTCGCATGATACATTTCCAGCCCGCTTGATGTTCCATTATTAGCGGCCGAAGAACTATACTTAACAGAATTTTCTCCAACAACACTCCATGTATCACCTGAGAAACTCCAATTTCCACCAGTCCATAAATCTTCACCACCATCACCAAAGCCACCATCTGTAAACAGATTTGCTGACTCTGCATTTACTACCATCGGTGCAGCCATTGGCGTCATTCCGCTGACTACCAGTGCCAATGCAAAGATCACCGCTGTTGCCTGTTTTAAAACTCCTTTTAATAATCTTCTCTTTCTCATGTTTTTCCTTCCCTTAACCTTTTAATACAAACACCAACACGCTTTGTATGTTGATGTGTTGTGCGCAAACCAGTTGCGCAACCGTTTGTTCATCTTGAATCGAGTATAGCATGAGTCCAATTTTATTTGCAATTGACATTCGCCCCAAATTTTATGCATCTATTTTATGCTCTTTTAACAATTTTCATTTTGACAGTTGTTTTTACATCCATAATTTTTTAGTCATCACAGCGCAACTTGCGCGCAACTATCATATAGATCTATGTTTTTTTACATCAACAATTCCTTTGTTTTCCATCCACACATGCTGTTTTTATAAATATCTTCTAATTTTCCCGCATTTTCTTGCCTATTTTTGTGATTAACGCTATAATGGTATAAGATTGTGTAATACATACAAATACAATACGAAGGGGTATTTATCATGTTTGATCGAATTTTTGCTAATTACCTGGTTGAAACGGGTAAATTATCTGAGCAGAATGTTGAGGTCATCTTTTCTACTAAAGAAGAACGCCGTGCACGTCTTGGTGTCATTGCCGTTTCGGAGAAGGTTATTACTATCGACCAGGCAGAAGAGATCAATCAGCTTCAGGCTATTTATGATAAGCGTTTTGGAAATATTGCTATTGATAACGGCTATCTTTCAGAAGAACAGGTTGAGAGGCTTCTTGATTTACAGGGCAATGGTTTTCTTGCCTTTGTTCAGGCGATTATTGATCATGGCTGTCTGACAATGGATGAAATCAATACTTCACTGGAGACTTATCAGAAGAAACATTCTTTAACCCTCGGTGATATGGAGAATTTAAAAAGCTGCGACATCGAACGCATTGTTCCAATCTTCTTCTATAAACAACCCGAATTTCTGATTGAACTTGGCGGTATCTTATTAAGAACGATTTATCGTCTTGTTGATTTCCGTGTATACATAAAAAAGCCTTACATAGCCACAGAAGTTCCATATTCTTATCTTGCCATGCAGGAATTATTCGGTGACAACGCTATCTTGAATGCCATTTGCGGGGATATGGCTTCGTTAAAAGAAGCGGCAATCGGTTTTGCAGGTGCTGAATACATCAATCAGGATGACGACGCTCTGGATGCTTTATGCGAATTGATTAACTGCGTAAATGGTATGTTTGCTACTCAGAAGAGCCGTGAGAATATTGATCTTGACATGAAAGTTCCAGAATATTGTACAGAGGCAGGTGTTTTAAAAGGCACTTCCCTTTTATGCATCCCGGTCATTATTTTTGACAAAGAAATAACTGTTATTTTTTCTATTGATAATGAATTTTCCAAATAAAAAAGGAGAGATCTTGTATGATTAAGGTTATCATTGTAGATGATTCCCGCATTTTCCGCAAAATGCTTAAAGCTGTTTTTGTAGAAAACGGAGATGAAGTCATTGGTGAAGCTGGCAACGGTCAGGAACTGTTAGACATGTTAGAGAGTTGCACACCCGATTTGATTACATTAGATATTACAATGCCGGTCATGGATGGCATTTCCGCTTTAAAACAAATCAAAGAAAAATATCCAGATCAGAAAGTCCTAATGGTAAGCGCTGCTGGACAGAAAGCCAAAGTAATTGACTCCTTAAAATATGGCGCTGCTGACTTTATTCAAAAGCCATTTGATCCGGATGATGTTTACGCTGTATTAGCAAAATTATTTTAATACCTATAAAAAGAGAGTGTCGTCCCATAAGACATATTGTCTATGAAGCGACACTCTCTTTTTACTAAAAACAATTAGATGCCGGATATTATCTATCCATCCTACTTTCTAAAACATGCAACTCTTAGCCATCAACTTTTAACTTAACTGCACAAAATCTGTGCAATTTCCTGCCAACTGGAACCAGACGGAATAAGATGTTCACCCGCTCCAATTCGCCTGTCGTATCCATTCTGCATCAAATATTTGTCATAAGCATATGGATCATCTACTAAACCAGCCTCATACAAACGATGACTTACAGTGTCTGATCCTTCACCTTTATTTACCACAATGCTAATAACCTGACCATTTGCAGGCTTACTTTCTTCTACCGTTTCTGGTGTTGAAGTTTCTTCCAAAGTGCTGCTCTCTGGTTCCGATTCTGCTTCCTTGGATGTTTCTTCTTCTGATACTTCTACCATTTCTTCAACAGAACTTTCCTCAACGGATTCTTCAACAGTCTCTTCTATAGATGACTCGGCTTCTGTTTCTACAGTACTTTCTATTTCTAAAATAGTCTCTGTTTCTACAGCCTCAATACTTGCTTCTAAACTTTCTTCTTCTACAGTATTTCCAAGATCTGCCAATACTGAGTTTTCAATCATGCCAAGTTCCCTGGCACGTTCTTTTATCATTTCATCACTCATGGTCTGTTTAGAATTTCCACCGATCAAAAAAAACACTGCGGTAAATAAAATTCCCAATCCAAGACCACGTAAATAATAACGTATCTTCATTACATTCCACCCTTAAACAGATCAATTACCAGTTTTACTTCTCCGATACCCAATCCTAATTCCCTTGCAATTGCCATATTGGATTTTCCTGCTTTATGCAGTTCTAAAATACGGTCATTGCTGTTTTCTTCATTGCCTTCTGTAGCAAACATAATCTCCACATTATTAACAGTCGATGCCTCCACAATTTCCTTATCTGACATCACCTCTGTTACTTCCTGGGACGGTATTTCTGGTGGAATAATAACTTCTAATTCCTTTGCTGCCATTGGTTCAAATGAAGTTTCTGGTTCTGTAACCTGAACTTCTACTGGTGCTTTTTTCTTACTTTCTTTAGTTGAAACAGATTCTGTATGTTTCTTTTCCTCTTTTACCTTGGTGTTCTTAGCCGCAGTTTGTACCTGCTTTGACTGCTTCATTACCTGAGACAATTCAGCAGCCGTATTCTTAACCTGTGCATGCTTGTTATTGAGCATATCATAAAGAAATACAGCTTCCTCATGATTTTTATGAATTTCCGTCATAACAGTATCGGAATATTCATTGATAGCCATCATCTTTTCATTTGTCAGCCGTTCCATCTGACGTTGTGTATTTTCTTTTGCACGTTCAATACTTTCTTCCGTAGCCTCATCAATCTTTCTACGTATGTCAGGTATCTCACGTTCCACCAATTCTTTAAAAATGCGCTCTTCTTTTTCTTTTATTTCCTTTGTATTGACCTGTTTGTCCGGAATAAAAAAACTAACCGTAAACAAAAGCGCTCCCAAAATCAAAACTACAATCTGTAATATCTCCATTGTTACTTTTCCATCCTGTGTATCTATAAATTCTATCTTATACTTTCATGTCAAATCCACCAAGCTTTTTCGCAATTACTTTTCCGTCTGCCTGCTTATTCTGCTGACGTCTTTTGCCTCCATCACCGCTGTACTCATTATCACCCTTATCTTTTGCATCAAACTTTTTCTGTCTGTTTTCTGCATTATCACTTTGGTGTACCTGATTCAATTTATGGTCAATCTGCTTATGAAATGTATTTTGGAAGTTCGTCTGATCGACCATGCCTTTCATATCTTCATTCTGTTTAATCTGTGTCACATCCTGCATACGAGTTACAGTACCATTAAATAAAATAGGACTGATCGCCATTTACTTCCCTCCATTCTCCACAAGTTTGTGCTTGCACAAACTTGCTACACAAAACATAGATTTTCTTATGCTGCGTCTTTTGCAGCGTTAGAAAATCTTTTTGTGTTTTACATACCAACCATCTTAACATCACCCTTAAAGCGGATAAAACGACAATATTGCATACTTTCCTTTACGATTTTGGACACATCCGAAATAATAATCTTCGTACCGGAATATACCACCTTCTGTACAACTACCTGTGCCGGTTTTTCTTCGGAAAGAAGCTGGTCAATATCAAATAACTCCTCCTGAGCCTGTGCTAATGTCACACGCTTGGACTTAATGACCTCTGCCAATTCCCTTACATTTTCAATCTGGGATTCGCTCAATTCCTTACCAGCCTGATATTTATCCCGTGCTGCTTCTAAAATCGGAACGGCACGTTCAATAATCTTCATATCTGCCACAATCTGATCATTTAAATCTTTGTGACGTTTTCTTACTACCGGACTAACTCCTACTTCTACAACAGTGTCCGTACCCATTTCTGATCCTAATGTTTTAACATCGATAAGAGATGTAGCCGCTACATGTCCACCGGAAATAAAGCCTTTCTTTCCATTGACATGGACTTCGGTACCTGCCATAACATTACAATGCATAATAGAACCAGCTTCCACATATCCATTGGTTTCTACCGTTGAATTTTCTAAAAACTTGGCAATGACATTACCTTTAGCCCTAAGTATGCCTTTACTCATACCATTCATTCCCTTGGCAATGGTAATATTACCACCCGCTTCAATAATAGCACCTTCTACAACACCTCGTACTTCTACATTACCGGTAGCATTAACCTTAAAGTTGGAACATACATTACCATTTACCTGAACATTCCCATCGTATTCAATGTTACCCGTAGAGTTATCTACATTTTCCACTTCCATTAAATTGGAAACAAATACACGACCTTCTACTAATGTTACATGACCGCTTTCTATTGCATATAATTCCAGTTTGTCATCAGACTGTCTTACATTTTTATTAAAACGCAAAATATCATGTTTTACAGAACGGGGACTGATTTTGTTACCAAATACATCAGATCCAGCATCCCCTCTGTCTTCTGGATATAATCTTGCTAACAATTCTCCTGCTTCGCAGTGATTGATAATATTCAAATTAAAAAAGTCAACACTTCCGTCTTCATTTAAAGTCGGACGCGCTTTTAAATCCGTATTGAAAAAATATTCAATACGGGCATCTGTTCCATGTCTTGGCTCCTGACCAAGGGCAACTACTATATTTTCTAAATAACGAGGATTCTCTATATAAGCATCAATCACACTTTCATCCACGCCAAATATAATTTTCTTATTTCGGATTTGGTCTAAAATATCTCCCTTTCTCAAGCGGCTTCCATCATTAGACGGCGGTACAAAATAGCAAACAGCCTCCATATTTCCATCCGAAACTTCAACACGAAAATCCTCCGGCACCGGCAAAGAACGCTGCGCATTCAAAGTAATCACAGTCTCTTCCTTTATAGCTGCCGTCGCAACAGAAAGATCCTTTGCCTGAAATGGTATCTTATGAAAATTAAGATAATCCATTAAAAGCTGGACATCCACTGTTGCCTTTCCACCATCTGTTGGTGGATAAAATTTTAATTTTGTTCCAAAATCATCATTTATAATCTGATAGTAAGCATTCATAGGCCCCTCATCTTTACGTGCACACAATTACTAACTAAGAATCCCCATATATTTACCCATTTTTCCCTTCATTTTCTGAAGTGCTTTTGTATGTAACTGAGAAATTCTGGATTCTGATACTTCCAATACAACACTTATTTCTTTTAACGTCAATTCTTCATAGTAATACAATTCAATTACCCGGCGTTCCTTTTCTGTTAAAAGTTCCAGGGCATCCTTTAATACTTCCTTTAACTCTCCCTGCTCATAAGCTTCTTCTGGCTGGGCATAATGAGATGATGCATCTTTTCTATTTGCAACATCACTTCCCTGTTCCATAAATTCATTCAGGGAAACTACATTTGTAACTTTCATCTGAGACTGCCACTCTACAAACTCCTCTTCCTGAATTCCTAACTGCTGTGCCAGTTCTGCATCCGTTGCCTGTCTGCCATGTGTAATCTCAAATTCCTTCATTGCCGCATCAATCTGCTTCTGCTTTTGACGGATTGTACGCGGTATCCAGTCCATTTTACGAATCTGGTCTAAAATAGCGCCTCGAATGCGCAGAGATGCATACGTTTCAAACTTTACTGCTTTGGCATATTCAAACTTATCTATAGCATCTATCAGCCCAAAAATACCATAGCTGACAAGATCTTCGTATTCCACATTATATCCTAAGTACATACTCAATCTTCCTGCTACCAGTTTCACAAGAGGCGCATATTCCAATATGAGTTTTTCACGTATGTCCGCAGACTTATATTTGGCATAATCCTGCCAAAGTTTCATTCTTGCGTTGTCATCCATCCTATTGTTCTCCCGCATCCTTTACACTGTTTTCATCATTCGCTGTCTCTTTTTCTTCATTCATTTCAGCAAGTTGTTTTGCCAACACCTTGCCCTCTTCTTCTATACGCGCTCTTTCCTTTTCTTCCTGCTCTTTTTCAAAGCGGTTGATCAGGCTTGCAAACATACTGCCTGCGATATAGAAGAAAAGCAAAACACCCAGCAAAATAAGCAGGGCCGTTTTGCCTTCATAATGCAGCATATATGTAATAATACTGGTGACTGCTCCGGTAATCAACATGATATATATCGGAAGCATTTTCAGATTTTTATTCATATTTCCATTCACATCCTATATTGTTCTTGGTTCCTTACCGATCGCACGGATCAGATAATCTCCTGTTTCAGGGTAAAAAATAACGGTACGTCCATAATTCTCCCCTGTATCTGCCGCAATAATAGGAATCTTTAATTCTCCCAGTTTTTTTCTTACCGCTTCCACATTACGATCTCCTACGCGAAGCATCGCATTACTTGTATTTACACTAAACATCTGGGAACCGCCTGCTATTTTAGCAATCAAACGCTCTCTTTTAGCTCCGATAGCTAATACCCGACGTAAGCATTCATCTATTCCTGTGTCTGCGAATTTGGCAATGTTTTGATTATTTGTAATTGCTGTACTATCTGGCAGCATTACATGGACCATACCACATTTTTTAACCATAGGGTCGTATAATACAACACCTACGCAGGACCCTAATCCTAATGTAGTAATACTGTCCGGACTCTCACAAACATTGAGATCCGCCATTCCTACTTTTATCTCCATCTTACTAATCCCCAACATTAAGATAAGGATATTCCGGTATATGACTATACCGGGATACCCAAAGAACGTAAAATTTTCTCATATGAATCCACGTCTGGCACCATGATGAAAAAACCTTCCATCTCTATTTCATTCGTTAATTGCGACTGGATCAGCAGAATCTTATCTCCCATAATACCAAATTCAATCGCAGGTACACTTAAAATGGCTCCTGCCATATCTACTGCAAGATCCGGCACTGACGGATAAATCGTCAGATTCGTTAAAGTTGCAAGTGCATTCAGATAAGAACCCGTGATAATATTAGATACTTCCTTTACTGCGGAACGCTCCATTTCACCAAGATCATCTCCGCAATAATCGCCCAATAATTTTCTTGCCATCATCATGGCCGTTTCTTTTTGGATCAAAAACAGGATACTACCTGTAATATCGCCTTCTACACCGAGATAAGCTGCCACAAGTTCCTGTTCTTCGCCTCCAAGCAGGTTTCCTACGTCTTTGAAATCAAGCATCATGACGTTTGGAACCTTCATGTCAACTTTACTCTGTAATAAACTGGCAAGGGCAGTGGTTGCGTTCCCTGCCCCTATATTACCAATTTCTTTTAATACATCATAATAAGTAGTTGACATTTCTTCTAATGTCAAATTACTCATTCTTTTTCCTCCTTAGCTGACTTATCCATTACTACTGTATTCAAATCGAGTAATGAAATAATGTAATCGCCAACCTTTCCTACAGCACTGACAAAGTGCTGTGTATCATCCTTATTATCATGTTTATTTACTTCCATCTGATCTTCTGACAAAGAAATAACTTCTTTTACGCAGTCAACAATCAGACCAATTTTACCAATCTGATCCATCTTAATGATGATAATTCTTGTTGCTTTTGTTTCTTCGATTTCTTCTAATCCCATTTTCAATCGAAGATTCATGATTGGCACAATCTCACCACGAAGATTGATAACCCCCTTAATATAATTAGGTGTGTCCGGAACGCGGGTAATGTGCTGCATTCTAACGATATTATCTACATAACTGATATCGATACCGAATGTTTCCACACCCATTTCCACTTTTATGTACTGTACTACTCCAGCAAATACTTTCATTTCATCCATGTCGTAGTCCTCCTTAAATCAATGCATTCGGATCAACGATAAGTGCAACTTCACCATTACCTAAGATAGTAGCACCGCTGATAACCTTGCTCTTGTTAATGTACTTACCAAGTGACTTAATAACGATTTCCTGCTGTCCTGTTAATTCATCGATTACAAGACCTGTCTGCTTGTCGCCCTTCTTAACAATAACAACAACCAGTTCTTCTTCTGCGCCCTTGGTAGATTCACATCCCAGCACTTCATTAAGACGTATAAGTGGAATAACTTCTCCTCTTAAATTAATGACTTCCTTCTGCTGAACGTATTTTATTTCTGCAGGAGCAATACTTTCAATTGTCTGGATATTTCCTAACGGGATTGCATATTTTTCGCCACCGATAATAACCATAAGGGACTGAATAATAGCCAGTGTAAGAGGAAGACGGATTGTCCATGTACTTCCTTCACCAAGTACACTCTTTACTTCTACTTCACCACTTAAAGATTCAATCTTAGATTTAACAACATCAAGACCTACGCCTCGTCCGGATACATCTGAAATTGTTTTTGCAGTAGAGAAACTTGGAAGGAATAACAGGTTGATGATTTCTTTGTCTGTCATCTGTGCTGCCTGTTCTTCTGTAATCGTACCTCTTTCGATTGCTTTTGCTTTTACGCTCTGAACATCAATACCATTACCATCATCTCTTACTTCAATTACTACGTTATTACCATCCTGATAAGCATCTAAATGGATGGAACCAGCTGCCGGCTTGCCTCTCTGGATACGGAGTTTCTCATCAGACTCAATTCCATGATCCGCTGAATTACGAAGTAAATGCATCAATGGGTCACCGATTTCATCTACTACAGTACGGTCTAATTCTGTATCCTCACCACTCATGTATAATTCCATCTTTTTGCCTAACTTCTTCTGCAAGTCACGAATCATACGTGGGAATTTATTAACAACTGTCTCAATTGGCACCATTCGAACCTTCATAACAGATTCGTGAAGGTTAGTGGTTACACTTTCAAGATATTCAATATGCTCATTTACGCCACTGTTATCAGTCGCTCCGCCTTTTGCATCCGTTGCAGAAACAATAGAGTTCTTTGCAATAATAAGCTCGCTGACAAGATTCATTAAGTCATCTAACTTCTCAATATCTACACGAACAGTACGGTTTACAACTGGTTTCTTCTTAGTAGTCTCTGCTGGTTTATTTGCATCTGCTGCTTTTGCTGCAGTATTAGCAGTACTTACACCTGTATCTACAGTCTGTACACTTGTTGTTGCAGCAACTGGTGCACCTTCGATTTCAACAATGCCGCCTACAACTTCCTGAATCTCGGATACGCTCTTAGCTGCTTCAATTGCTTTTTCAGCACCAGCCTCAGAAACTACAATCATACTGAAATCATATTCGAATTTTTCATCTTCGATATCCTGGGCTGAAGGATCGGAAATGATTACTTCACCCATATCTTCTAATGTCTTATATACTAAGAATGCTCTGGCTGCCTTTAAGATACAAGACTCCTGCACATATACAGTAAGACCAATTACATTCATGCCTTTAGCAACTGCTTCCTGAATAACATGAGTCTGGGATTCATTAAACTTAAGATTTTTCCACTTATGTTTATCGTCTGCTGAATCCGCCTTTGCTGCTTCTGCTTTCGGTGCCGCATCCGCTTTAGGAGCCTCTTTTGAAGAAGATGCCGCTCCCCCATTCTTATTGTTTAAGAAATCATTCAATGCTTTAATCAGATTTTCATTGTCATTGGTACCTTCATCAGCAGAAGACTGAATATTATTCAGGTACTCATCAAGCGCATCTAAAATCTGGAATAATACGTCAATTATTTCAGCTGTTACCTTAATTGTACCATTACGAACTTCTGAGAATACGTTCTCCATATCATGTGTAAGAGCCTGCATTCTCTTGTATCCCATAGTACCAGCCATACCTTTTAATGAATGGGCTGCACGGAAAATCTCATTTACTGTATCCATGCTTTCCGGATCCTGTTCCAACTCCAGAATTGATGTATTCAAACTCTGAAGGTGTTCTTTTGTTTCATCAATGAAAATCTCTAAATACTGGCTAACATCCATAGTACCAGCCATACCTTTTAATGAATGGGCTGCACGGAAAATCTCATTTACTGTATCCATGCTTTCCGGATCCTGTTCCAACTCCAGAATTGATGTATTCAAACTCTGAAGGTGTTCTTTTGTTTCATCAATGAAAATCTCTAAATACTGGCTAACATCCATATCACTTTACCCCCACGTGTAAAATTATTTCCTGTGCAATCATGGAAAGCGCAACTGTCTCATCCGATAAGCCTGCTTTGACAACACTTTTTGGCATTCCATATACAACACAGCTTTCCTCGTCCTGTGTAATGACAAATGTTTTTTTCTTTTCTTTCAGATGAGCGATTCCTTCCATTCCATCTGCACCCATACCGGTCAATACCACACATACCACTTCGTCATAATCACTGTTCACTAAGGATTCATACATATAGTTAGCACAAGGCTTAACCCCTTCTCTTGATGGTTCATCTGAATAATGAACCACTGTATCGGATCCTTTTTTTACCAGATTCATATGAGCGCCGCTTCTGGCAATATAAACACAACCATCTTTTAAAACTTCTCCCTCGGAAGCCTCTACTACTGTAACCTTACTTAAATGGTTCAGTCTGGCTGCAAGCGATTCCGTAAACCCAACCGGCATATGTTGTACCAATACCATCGGAGCTTTCATATCCTGCGGAAGATTAGGAATCACACTCTGAAGTGCTCTAGGTCCGCCAGTGGAACAAGCCAGTGCAATAATTCTCTTTCCCGTAATCTTCTGTGAACTCTTCCGAACCAGTTTTTCAATGGTATGGGTTGCCTTTTCCGCTTCACGCTTCGCCTTATCACTAGTCTCTACGATTTTAGCGTTGCATACGGCATCCAGGAGAGTTAAAAAATTCTGGATAAAAGTATCATCCTTGCAACGGTATGCCCAATCCGGCTTGTGAATGAAATCCAACGCTCCCAATTCCAGTGCATCCATAGTAATCTGGGCACCCTGGGTCGTAACAGTACTCGCCATTAAAATATGAGGACGAAGTCCGCGTTTCTTCAATTCTCTTAATAGTTCAATGCCATCCATCTTAGGCATATTTACGTCTAAAACCACTGCATCGTATGTTTTTTCTAATAAGAGATTAAGCGCAGCCTCACCATTATTGGCTTCATCCACTACCTCGAATCTATCATCTGCATTGATTATATCACACAATACCCTTCTCATGAGTGCAGAGTCATCAACAACTAGAATTTTTTTCATATATTTAAATCCTTTTTAACTTTCTGGTTTTTACGTTCTTCTTCAAAAATATAACGAATAATTTCTTCTCTTACCGGCTTCGGAATATTAACATACTGAACACGGTGTTCATAATATCCAGCTCGCTTTTCCACTTTTTTTACATCTAAAACCCAGCATAAAATCTCATATTCTTTCAGGGTATCTTTCTGCCAAAGTTTAAACTTGCATAAAACAATACCATCTTTGTCATATTTATGAAGCGTTACAAAACGCAACCCGCCTCCGCTGATATCTACCAAAATACTCTTATCAAAAGAACCTGGTGCTATGACATCTTCTTCATGTCGTTCAACTGCCTCCAGTTCTTCCTCTGAAAGTAGTCTTGTTTCAATATCCATTGCACAGGTATGTCTGTAAAATTCCCGTCTTTGATATTTTTTCAGGTTTGTAGTAAGTTCCATGACCAAGATATAAACATTGTTGCTTTTATAGCGGTCTACAATCCTTGCCACACATTCATATGGTCCATGTTCTCCATAAAAGAACATCTCATATTCTGTATCCACGGACAAAAGAATCAGTTTTCCCTGCTCTACCGGCATGGTAATTTCCATTCGTTCATCTGATAGAATATCGTACACTTTCGATGAGTATACTTTATGAACCGGTGCTTCTTCATTCAGTTTTACTCTCGTCACAGCTTGTAATTCAATGCGCTGCCCGAGTTTAATATACTCACTCAGCATGTTCTTCACTTCCCATCACTATTTTTTAGCCATCAAGTGTGAGAAAAATGCCGCCATTCCTCTCTTCTTGATGTCTCTGTTTAATTCTATGTTCATCAGTTGTGCCGCCATACTTTCAAATGCCCTTGCACTCTTTGCATTTGGATTCTGTAATGCTACAGGCATCTGCTGCATCACGGCATCTGATAATTTATCATCCTTAGGAACCGCCCCAAGATAGGTGAGCGGAATATCTAAATATCGTTCTACTACCACATTTAGCTTATTAAACAGTGCATCTCCATCTTCTAATTCTTCCACGCGGTTTGCAATTACCTTAATCTTCGTTTCTTCCTTGGAATAACGCGGATGTCTTGCCAATGCTTTTAAAAGAGAATACGAATCTGTAATGGAAGTAGGTTCCGGAGTCGTAACCAGTAAAATTTCCCCACTAGCTACTAAAAATTCCAATACAGCTTCTGAAATACCCGCACCAGTATCGACAATAATTACATCTGCAATCTCATCCAACTGTGCCAGATTCTGAATAATGTAAATCAGGTAATCACGGCTTAAATTGGACAATCCGGCAATACCGGAACCACCTGAAATAAACCCAATCTCACCAGGTCCCCAGGTAATAATATCCTTAATATTCTTACCATGATAAATCAAATCGCATAAATTATGCTTTGGTACAGTACCAAACATAATCTCAATATTAGCCAGCCCAAAATCTGCATCCAAAATAATGACTCTCTGTCCCATCTTACGCATCCAGATAGCCAAATTAATTGCCGTATTAGACTTACCTACACCGCCCTTACCGCTTGTTACTGCCATAACTCGAGCAAGAGGTCTCTGTGGTGCCATATTTGCTTTTATTATATTTCGTAAACGTTCTGCTTGATCCATATATTCCCCTATGCCTGCTTTCCACCTAAAATCTGTTTTACGGTTTTCTGTGGATTAAACTTGTCAATATCTTCTGGTACGTTCTGTCCGCATGTTACATAGGACAATTCCGCACCCGTATATAATCGTAAATTCAACAAATTGCCATAACAGGTAGTCTCATCTAATTTAGTAAAGATAAGTGCGTACTCTGCCATTTCTTTATAAATGTCTGCTATACTAATCAAATCCCTGTATTTTGTTGTCGCACTGATTACTAAATACACTTCTGTTTCTGCTATTTCATCTAAAGAATGGAGCATTACATTGCTGTTGATCCTCTGCTCTTCATTCAAGTGGGAATGCCCCGCTGTATCAATTAAAATGAAATCAAAGCCGTTAAATTCCTGATAATATTGTTCCATTTCCTGTGCACTGTATACAATACGGAACGGTACTTCTAAAATATTAGCATATGTACGAAGCTGTTCTGCCGCTGCAATTCGATAGGTATCCGCAGTAAGCAACGCCACCTTTTTTTTCTCTTCTATGCAGAACTTAGAAGCAATTTTGGCAATCGTTGTTGTTTTTCCCACTCCTGTAGGTCCTACAAAAAAGACAATCTTCGGTCCCTTTGCTGCCGGCTGGATTTCTTTTGTCTGTCCAAACTTTAATATCATTTTCTGATAAACATTTGTCAGACAGTAATCAAACGGCATATTCGGATTATTGTTCTTTTCCACTTCTTCGATAATCTGATTGGCATACTTTTCATGCACCTCGTTATCGATCATCGTATTGTATAAAAGCTTCATGAACTTCATCTGTTCACTCTGCTCTTCTTCCACTACTTCACTTTTGGTTTCTTTATTCTTATCTGCTTCGTTGTTATCCAACTGTTGTTTTAACAGATTTTCCAGATTATCCAGTCTTTCTTCTAAAAAACTGCCCATATTATCACTCTTGCGCTGTTGTTCCTGATCCTGGATACTCTTTTCCTGCATTTTAGCAAGCTGTTCCAATGCCGTTAGAGAAGAGGCCGGTATAGAAGCCGCTGCGTCCACCATAGAAGGTTCCTGTGTTTTAACAGGCTGTGAAACTGCTCCATTCCCTTCTGGACGGGTAATCGAAGATGTCCGGATAGGTGCCTGTCTTTCGCGTTCTTCTTCCAATGCCACAGTCACTTCTACCATATTTCCCTTAAGGAAACCAAATAATCCCTTTTTCTTAATGTTTTTTACGTTCATTATGACAACATTAGGACCCAACTCCTTTTTTGCCATTTCCACTGCTTCATTTTCTGTTTTTGCTTGAAATCTCTTAATTATCATGCTGTTACCATCCCAACAGATTGTAATTCTACACTGGATTCAATTTCATTATAAGAAATAACAATCAAATCCCTATAATAATCTTCTGTTAAACGTTTGAAATAAATACGTACGATTGGTGAAGTAAGGATAACAGGGGCTTTCCCCATATCTTCCAGTTTCTTAGTCTCCTGTTCCACACTCTTCATAATCGCTTTTGTTTTATCCGGATCCAGGTTCAGATAAGCTCCCTGTTCTGTCTGTTTTACAGCAGCCATAATGGTCTGTTCTAATTTAGGATCCAATGTAACTACACTAGTTGTTTCATTCGGTGGGAAGAAGCGGTTGGATATGGCACGCTTTAATCCCTGTCTTACATATTCTGTCAAAATATCCGTATCTCTTGTAGATGCTGCATAATCTGCAAGAGTTTCGAAAATAGTAAGAAGATCTCTAATCGAAACACCTTCTTTTAACAAATTCTGTAATACCTTCTGAATATCACCAAGTCCCAATAACTTCGGTACCAATTCATCCACAAGCGCAGGATTGGCTTCTTTTAAATTGTTTACCAAATTCTGTACATCTTGTCTTGTCAGCAATTCAGAAATATGTTCTCTGATAATCTCTGTTAAATGAGTCGCAATAATAGATGGCGGATCTACAACGGTATATCCCATGCTTTCCGCGCGTTCTCTCTGTCCCTCTGTAATCCAGATTGCCGGCAGATGGAAGGACGGTTCAAAAGTTGGAATACCGGTAATCTCTTCCTCTACATATCCCGGATTCATTGCCATATAGTGATCAAATAATATCTCACCTTCACTAACCTGAATCCCTTTAATCTTGATGATATACTGGTTAGGATTGAGCTGAATGTTATCGCGCAAACGAATAATCGGCACGACCGTACCAAGTTCTAATGCAATCTGACGACGAATCATAACGACTCGGTCTAATAAGTCACCACCCTGATTCACATCTGCAAGAGGGATGATACCATAACCAAATTCCAATTCGATTGGATCCACCTGTAAAAGAGAAGTTACATTCTCCGGCTGACGAATTTCTTCCGCAGCCACTTCATCTTCACTGACTTCACTTTCAATCTTAGCAGTCTCAATAGTACTTTCCACCATTCTTCCGCCAATGATAAATAATACACCGATTCCTACGAAAATAATCGGGTTAAGCGGTGTTACAAGACCAAGAATGGATATGGTGGCACCTACCATATATAAAACCTTTGGCATACCAAAGAGCTGCTTAATTAAAACATTACTAAAATCAGCATCTTTAGAACCTTTTGTTACCAAAATACCAGTAGACAAAGAAATTAACAACGACGGAATCTGTGATACCAGACCATCACCAATGGTCAGGATAACAAATTTTTCAAGGGCTTCTGCAACTTCCATATCACGGTACAATACACCCATGGCAATACCACCGACTACGTTGATTACCGTAATAATAAGACCTGCAACAGCATCTCCTTTTACGAACTTAACCGCACCATCCATGGAACCAAAGAAACTGGCTTCCTGCTGAATCTTGTCTCTTCGTTCCCTTGCTTCTTTATCTGTAATCGCACCTGTATTTAAGTCCGCATCAATTGCCATCTGCTTACCAGGCATAGCATCCAATGTAAATCGTGCTGTTACTTCTGCAACACGTTCAGAACCTTTGTTGATTACCATAAACTGAACCAATATCAGAATGATAAAGATAATGGTACCAACAACAAGATTACCACCACCAACATATTCACCGAAAGTAGCAACAACGTTACCTGGATCACCGGTATTTAAAATCAATTTGGTAGATGATACGTTCAATGCAATACGAAATACTGTGGTAAATAAGAGTACCGTTGGATAAAAAGACATATCCAGTACTTCTTTTACAAACATGGTGCTGAATAAAATTGTAAATGCTGTGGCAATGTTAAATGCCAATAATATATCCAACAACCAGGAAGGTATATTAATGATAAACATTACAAACGCAGATAAAATATAAACTGCCACAAAGACATCTGCCTGTTTGAATTTCATTTAATTACCTCCTTCCTGTCAAATTTCTCTTTTGTCTAAATTTTACCTTTAATATGATATACAAAGGCAAGAACCTCGGCGACTGCCTGATATAATTCCGGCGGAATTTCCGCTCCTATTTCTACATTAGCATACAACATACGTGCCAATGGTTTATTTTCCACAATCTCAACCTGATGTTCCCTTGCAACTTCTTTAATCTTCTGTGCAAGATAATCTTCTCCCTTTGCAATTACTATCGGTGCCGGTGAAGTGTCCGGGTCATATTTGATTGCAACCGCATAATGAGTCGGGTTGGTAATAACGACATCCGCCTCTGGGAGTGACTGCATCATACGTCTTTGAGATGCTTCCCTCATCTTGGAACGGATTTTACCTTTAATCTCAGGATTACCTTCCTGATTCTTATATTCTTCTTTTACTTCCTGCTTGGTCATTTTCATATCCTGATGGAACTTCCACTTCTGATATGCAAAATCTGCTGCAGCAATAATCATATAAACAATTGATATACGAATACCTAAATCAATTACAAGTTCTCCTATTAAAATAATAGCCTGCATTAAATGAATATCGTATAACAAAAACAACTGATTGGTTTTGTCTTTTAAATAAGAATATACTACATAAGCAATTAGACCAATCTTGGCAATGGATTTAATCAATTCCACAATGGAGTTAGCAGAAAAAATTTTCTTAAAGCCATTTATGGGATTCATTTTCGAAAACTTCGGCATTAAAGGCTTAGATGTGGGCTTCCACTTTACCTGAATATAATCACTTACAAATGCCACTACAAAACCAACTAATAATATTGGCAATAGCAGTTTCAACATAACTATAATTGCATTGATTAGCATACTCATCATTGCCGCTTCCGGAATCGGATTTGCAATCAACTCTGCCGTTTCCGGTATTTCAGCATAAAAATAAGCAAAACACTCAATAAAACTGGTTCCCATATAACCAGCCATGAATTTTAAAACAAGAAAAAAAGATAACAAACCAAGTCCATTTGCAATCTCTTTTGATTTTGCAACCTGTCCTTCTTTTCTTGCGTCATCTAACTTTTTAGAAGTCGGTTCTTCTGTTTTTTCACCGCCTTCTCCTTCTTTTGCGAAAAACTGCAAGTCTAAAGGCAACAAAAACCGATATTTCTTATCTACAGTTATTACATCATGCTTTCCACGAACATAACCATCATCCGCTTCATTTCCGTATAAATAAAATCGGCCATTCCGGGCAGCATTCCCGTTGTAAAAAATAAAACACATAATCCTACCATTACTTTTAACTGTATACCTACAGCAAACATATTCATCTGCGGTGAAACCTTGGCCATAATACCAAGAACTGCATTCAAAAGAAGCATTGCTGCAAACACAGGAAGACAAATCCGAAAACCTATCGTAATATAATCCGTTAAAAATGTCAGCATGGATGAAAGAATGGCATCCATATTAAATACTGCACCATTTATCGGAATCAGAATAAAAGTTTCTGCCAATGCTTGTAATAAATATCTGTGCATACCTGTTATGATTAATAACAAAGTAACAATTTGCTGATAAAAAACACCTGAAATACTGGACATTTCTTTTGTGGTCGGATCCATTAAGTTTGCCATAGAAAGACCCGTTTCCATATCAATAATCCTTCCGGCAAAATTAATAATACTGGTACAGATTGATACAGAAAACCCTAAAAACAACCCCGTCAATGCCTCTTTTGCTACAATAAAGGCATATCCCAAAATGGTATTGTATTCCAACGCCTCATAGGGTTGCAAAGTAGGAAACAGCAATAATGACACAAAAAAAGAAAGTCCTACTTTTACCTGTCTGGTTACCCCCTGTAAACTAAAAAAAGGAGCCAGCGAAATAAACATGGAAATACGCACAAATATCAGCAGAAAATATTCTAAATCCGTAAACGAAAAAGAAAAATTCAACATACTATCCTATATATAAATTAAAATCAGACCAAAGTCTTGTCATAAAATCTACCATTTTATTTAACATCCAGTGCCCACAGATCAAAAGTGCCACAAAAATAGCAAGTATCTTTGGCACAAATGTCAGCGTCTGCTCCTGTATGGATGTAACCGTTTGAAAAATACTGATTACTAAACCCACTACTAAGGAGACAAGTAAAACCGGTGCTGCTGTAATACATATGGTATACAAAGCTTCCGATGCAATTGCTACTATATCATCTATTGTCACAGTCTCATCTCCTTACTATCAGTAAAACGTTCGTACTACATTCCCAATAATCAAGTTCCATCCGTCTGCCAAAACAAACAGCAGAATCTTAAACGGCATGGAAATTGTGGTCGGCGGCAGCATCATCATACCCATACTCATAAGTGCCGATGCTACAACCATATCCAACACAATAAACGGTATATAAATCAGGAAACCTATGATAAAGGCTGTACGTAATTCACTCACAATAAAACTTGGTATCAATACAGCATTCGGGATATCATCAATGTTTCCAGTCCATTCGGTACCAGAGATTTCCATAAACATTTCTACGTCCTTAGTCTGCGTCTCACGATACATAAAAGTGCGAAGAGGGTCCATTGCACGTTCCAATGCTTCTTCCTGTGTAATCTCACCCGCATCAAAAGGTACAAGTGCCTCTGTCTTAATCTCCTCGATTACCGGATTCATAATAAAGAACGTCAAAAACAACGCCAGTCCGATAATCACCTGATTTGGCGGTGCTGACGCAGTATTCAATGCATTTCTG
>CAZHGE010000041.1:0-24369 GCA_964531805.1 uncultured Lachnospiraceae bacterium | reverse complement strand
GTGATATAAATTTATGATGAATATAGTAACCACTAGGATATATTATCATTAATAACATTAATATAAATCGTCCAAATGAATTATCAACTTCTTCAAATGGATACAATCCTATAATACTTATATAAATCAAAAATATTATAATACTAATTTTTTTCACAAAAGTCCCCCCTTTTCTTGTAATTATACATTATAAATGTTTCCCTAAAAAGACATAATCGAATAGACATTATGAAAAATCTCCGATTAGCACTTTCACAAATTTACCTACAAACTATTAGTTAGAAAGTGATCGGCTTATGCCAAAGTGGCTAAGTCCTTTTACATTTACTATGACATATAATTCATTATAGCAATCCCAACATTTTATTTATCTACAATATTAATATATCATACAAGCAGAATCTGATTCCTTTCGTTACCTTACCCTTATCATTCCTTGTATGATACTTTACTGCTCTACTCTCCCTATAAGCAAAGATATTATACTTGATATCCTGATTAACGTTTTCTTTAATAAAAACAAAATGGCTCCCACTAACCATTATCGATCAGCAAGAGCCCTTCACTGTACCTTGTTTAATTATAAAAGACTGCCTGAATACTGTTATAACCAGCAATACCATCCACTGTCAGATTCAACTTTTTCTGCAACTGCATGGTCTCTGTTCTCGTATCCTTTCCAAATAAGCCATCTACCTTTTTGTCATGGCCAAGGATTTCATTACATCTTCTCTGCCACCACTTCACTACTGAACCAGTAGAACCCACTTTCCATGTCAATCCGGATTTTTTTGCCTGAAGATTGATCTGTTTGCGGACATACTGTGTTTTTGGTCCGTCAATACCGTCTTCTTTTAAAGGCTTTCCGTATGCATCCCGGTAACCATCTGCATTTGCCGCTTTCTGAAAATCTAAGATATTGATATTACATTTTACATTCTCTCTTGGTTTTTCTGCCACGGTCTCAAAATCTGTATAGAACCGATTCATATCTGTGTTGCCGGAGGTTCCAGGAATACGCGCCTTAGATGTATACTGCCAGATATCAGCAGCATCCACTTCTGATGTAGAAAGGCTTGTTGTATAGCGTGCATACCACAAATACACATTTCCCACTTCCCGTACAATACGGTCCATATCAAAATAGTTTTTCGCATAATCCCGATTTGTATAAATGACAGGGATGTATCCTGCTGCCACTACTTTTTTCAAAAAGGCAATTGCCATATCTGTACTGAGTTTCTTTGTAATATTCACACCGTTTTTCCGGGCATAGTTTACCGAATCATACTCAAAATCAAATGCAATCGGACACTGTTTCCAGTATTTCTTTGCTTGCGCTACTGCATATGTTGCTTCTGCTGCTGACATCGCTTCATTAAGAGCATAAGAAAACCAGTAAAGAACGACCGGTACTCCTAAATTTACACATGCAAGTGCGTTGGCCACATACTTCTGATCAACATTGTTTTTTCCATAACCGGCACGAATCCCGATTCTCTTATATCCAGCATCCCTGATCTGTTTGATATCCACAACACCATTATGTTTGGAAATGTCTGGGCCTTCGTATAAAACTTTTTTCATACTTATTTTTCCTCTCCTATCTGTACTTTAATCTTTTCCACTTCCGTTATAGCATTATCACCGTATACATATTCCGCAAGCACTTTGTTTGATATAAGCATCTGCTTAACCTCCAAAAGAGCATCCGATACCCACGCAGAAAACTGATCAAATGAAATAACTCTTGCTACCCATGTAAATGCTGGCACAGCACAAAATAAATTATAAACTTTTCGCAATTTTAACTGGCCTGTTCCACTCTGTAACGATCTTTCTGCTTTCACGCAAGCCCAGATAAGCCACTCTTTAATCTTTTGAGTCTGTTTCTCTGTCGGCATTCCTAAAAAGCGGAAAATAAGACAGCTCAAAGATACTACAACCGCAACTGTTGCCGCAATCAAAAACCAGTTTTCAATTAATAATTCCATAATCATTTTTGCTTTCATATTTATGCTTCTCCTTCTAACTCATCTAATTTGTTAACGTCCTTATGTTTTCTGCAATTTTCTACTTTTGCTTTCCATACCACAAATCCAGTAAATACCATTGCCAATCCTCTTTTCACTTTCCTATTGCTTGTCCAACTTATTGTCTGCTGGAAATGCACTTCCACAGACAAGCCTTTTTATGCAAGCCGGTAATTGCAGGCATTGGCAGAACGTATTGTCAGCGCACGTCTTATCTCATATGCTTTGCTTTCATCCAATACCTCTGCTGCTTCAAACCGGTTGTCATATTGAATCAGAGCTGCTAACACCGCTTCACTCGGTTTTTTACCGATAAAGCACATGGCTCCGTTTAATTCGATTGCATTTACTAATTCCATTTCACATCACCTCTGTTAAAACTTATGCAATCCTGTTTGTCTTTGTTTCTTAATCGAATTTGAATCTCAATTTGCAAAATGCTAATATGTAGTTGTTACTCTTAAACTTTTTCATTCGGCACATGCCAGAAAGGAATTGCTAAGGAATAACATTTTTATTTGTGCCTTGCTGCACCACTTCTTACAGGAGGGAGGTGACAGCGAAGGACGATAGAAGAATTTTGTGCTATTGGCATTTTGTTCATTGAATTAGCGAGATTCATTCTGGACTACTGCTGCTAATAGCACACATCAGAAGCGGCATCATTGGAGTGGTGCTGCTTCTCTTCTTTCTAGCACATGACGAATGAAAAAGTTTATTATTATTGACTTCTCTCTTAACTTTTTAAAACTTGAATAAATATTTCGATAATGCTAATATTTAATTACCCAAATCGGGCAAGAAAGGAGCTGGTTTTTTGACCAAACTTTTGACTCTGCCCTGTTCCTTTAATTTGAGGTCGCAATAATGGTTAGCCAAAGCATTTCAAACTGGCGTAAAATGTAGTTATCCACACGGCGTTACTTCGCTCAGAGAAGAGCGCAAAAAAACGCATGAGACGGCACTCGTTAAAAACGCTTCACCGTGTTGGATGCTCCTCATAATCCACCAACTAATGGGCCACTAAACATCTTCACATGAATTAATTGCTGAACTAAAACTGCATAAGTGGTGGAGTACTTAAAGAAACATATCGTCGCGTGATGTGTGACGAAAGTCTGCAAAGTACATAGGGTTAAAAAATTTAGCATTAGGCTGATAGGAACGCGACTCCTATCAGTTTTTTGTTTTTTCCGGCATACGAGGCTTAAAATAATCCAATGGAACCCCAATCACATCACATATTCTCATATATTCATTTGCTTCAATTTTTCGATTATCATTAAGCATCATGTTAAGAATAGGTGCTGGTATACCTGTCTTTTCGGATACAAATGATTGTTTGATTCCATTCTCTTCTAAATATTTTTTGATATCGCTACCCTTCAATTCTGTTTTCCTCCTTTTAAAATCAGTTTTTCTGTTTTTTATCATCCTATATCGGTATTTCTGTTTTACCAATGCTTTTTCAGATTTTCTGATTTTTTAATTGTGTTTTCAGAATTTCTGTGCTACTATCAGATTATGAAAGCGAGGTATGTATTATATGGGAGATGATTCTATTAAGAAAAACATTTCAAAAAACATTGGAAAATATAGAGAAGCTTGTGGTATGAGTCAGAAAGAGCTTGCCCAAAGACTTGGAGTTGTACCATCAAGAATATCAAACTGGGAAACCGGAGCAAATTGTCCTACTATTGATATTTTATTTGAAGTATGTGAAATACTTGATGTTTCTATTAATGATATATATGGTGTTTATCCAGATTCTAAATTTGTTTTACAATATGATGAGCAAGAAATTATTAAAAAATACCGTGCACTAGATTCCCACGGAAAAGAAATGGTTGATTTTACATTAAGCAAAGAATATGACCGAGCAATTGCAGAACTAAAAAAACAGATAGAAGAATATAAAGAATGGGGTAAGCAGCTCCATGAAGAAAATCTTAAACTATTTAGCGAAGGCTTTTCGCCTTCTCCAGTATCTGAAGATAAAATTGTATATGAAATGGGACCTGAAACGGATGAATGGTCTTATCAACTGGAGCAATTTAGAAATAACAATGTAGCATATATCAACTCTTACACAAATCTTCATACCAAAGCAATGCTACAAAAAATTGTCGCTGAAGAAAGAGCTGAACTCAATGCGGCCCATGAACGTACTGACATTACCCCTTCCGTAGAAGATTTGCAACATGACAACGACACAATGGATGATTCAAACTTTTAAATGCACGATGTAAATACTTTAAATAGGGTGATTACATGAATTATACAGATTTACTGATAGAGGCAGACAACCTCTCCCTTATCACAAAAGATAAACCTTTGCGTGCTAATGATGGACGAATTAAGGGTAATAGAATTGCTATCCGCAAAGAGCTCCCTGAAATAAAAAAGAAATGCGTATTGGCTGAAGAACTCGGTCACTACCATACAACAGTTGGCGATATCCTTGACAAATCTTCTGTTGAAAATCGTAAACAAGAACAACATGCAAGAATATGGGCATACAACAAACTAATCGGATTAACCGGAATCTTGAACTGTTACCACTCTGATTGTAAAACTCTTTCGGATATGGCAGATCATTTAGATGTAACAGAAGAATTTCTATCTGATGCATTACAATATTATAAAAGAAAATATGGTATATGCACCCAAATTGATAATTATGTTATATATTTTGAACCAACACTTGGTGTGTTCGAATTTAGATAATATCCTCTCGTTCATTACCTACAGTTCCTAAAACAGGAACTATAGCGCTAGTTACTTCCTCACCTCTTTATTTTATAATATATGTAAAATATTACTAAAGAGGTGAATCATATGGGATTTAATGAAGAATTAGCACAATTAACAGAACGTATTGCAACTGTAAAACCAAATATCTTAACGGAAGAATCTACAAAGATGTCTATGATTGTACCGTTTTTTCAACTGTTGGGATATGATGTTTTTAACCCTACAGAATTTTGTCCAGAATACACAGCAGATGTCGGTATTAAAAAAGGTGAAAAAGTCGATTATGCTATTATCATCAATAATGAACCTGTCATTTTAATTGAATGCAAATCATGTACAGAAACACTGGACAAACATTCATCCCAGTTATTCAGATACTTTGGCACAACCAAAGCTAAATTCGGTATTCTAACGAATGGTATCATCTACAAATTCTATACCGATTTGGACGAATCAAATAAAATGGACTTGACACCATTCTTAGAGATTGATTTAGAAAATATCAAAGAACCGCTAATACCTTCTTTAATGAAATTCTCAAAATCTGAATTTGATAAAGAAAGCATCTTCAGCACCGCTTCTGACTTAAAATATACTAACCTTATTAAAGATCTTCTTAAATCAGAGTTGGAAAATCCATCTGATGATATGGTTAAATTAATCCTTTCATCCGTATATGATGGTCAGAAAAACCAAAAAGTTATTGATAAATTCAAACCACTTGTCAAGAAAACACTTAACTCATTTATAAATGAAATGCTTAATCAAAAAATATCTTCTGCTTTAAATGCAGAAAATGAAAAAGATTCTGCCCAAACACCTGATGAACCTATTATCCAGGAAGAAACCAATAAAATTGTAACTACTACTGAAGAAATACAGGCATTCTTTATTGTAAGAGGTCTTCTCACAGGTGTTACTAATGTAGAAGATATCGTATATCGGGATACAGAAAGTTATCTTGGTATTCTCTATAAAGATAACAACCGAAAACCTATTTGTCGTCTAAATTTAGATGGTAAACGTATGCAGATTTTAATACCAGATGAAAACAAGAACTTCGAACGCATCTATTTAGAGTCTTTAAATGACATTTATAATTGCAAAGAAAAACTCATTGCGGTGGTTAAAAGATACTTATAATATCACGATAAAAAACAGTTTTTACACATAAAAATACTTCCCCATATTTGTGAAAAAAACTTTTTTTACATACTTGACAAGGTTCCTACATATAACTATAATTAAGCTAATTAGCGAATGGCTGGTGTCCGGCCACAAAAAGAACCTTGAAGCATTTTTGTTTCGGGTTCTTTTTGTTTATAGGAGATTCTACTAATGAAAGAAATACTTTTTTCAACACCTGAAGATCAAATAATAGCTCTGGAAAAGAAAAATCTTCTTATCCAGAATAAAGAAGAGGCTATTAAAATTCTTAGAACATATGGATATTACAATGTAATAAACAGCTATAAAGGCCCTTACATAAACGAAAAGAAAGAATATATTTTAAGTTCTTCTTTTGAACAAATTTTTTCTTTATTTACTTTAGATCATCATCTCCGAAATTCTGTCATGGCTGCTATGCTAGATTTAGAAGAGCACCTAAAAGCTGTTACATCTGAAGTTCTTTTTGAATCCTTCGGTGCAAATCAAGAAGATTATTTGAACTGGAACAATTTTAGTGATAGACGAACTAGTAAACCCCAATTCTCATTAAAAGGAATTTTGGCTACATTACGTAATAACCTTAACTCAGACAAAAATCCAATAAGATATTATAGGACTACACATGGAATTATTCCACCTTGGATTTTATTCAAAGGAACTTATTTCAGTACATTAATTAACTTTATTAGATTATTTAAAAGTCCTGAAAAGAAATTACTAATCAGTAAGTTATTTGAGATTCCAATAGAAGACATTACTCCTGAAATAACTACTTTATTTATGGATACACTATTTGTTTGTCTTGAATATCGAAATGCCGCAGCTCATGGTGGAAGAATATATAATTACATAGCAGCTCACTCAGTTAATGTCAATGGAATACCTAATTTATCAGTATGTTCTCCTTTACTTGATCAATTTCCTAATTGCTATGGTGTTGCTCAATTATTGGTTTTACTTTCCTGCTTTTCTTACCAGCAACCAATGTATATTATCCTTAACTCCATTAATGAGCAAATAAATCGACACTTAAAAATTTATCCTCAAGATAAAGATGTCTTAGGAGATACTATAGGAATTATTATAGAGCAAGCAAACTAAAAAACCGCCCCAGCTCTAACACCGGGACGGTATGCTCCTGAATAATACAGAAGCCCTAGACAAGCATATTGTATCATTCCAGGAGCAGCCACGCAAGCGGAACTCACGTTCTCCGCTGGCTGTTATTTTTATACCCAAAATTCATATACTATATGGAGGTATGCACATGGATGGTACACTTACAGGTATGCAAACAGCTGCAGTCTATATCCGTGTATCCACGGATGATCAGTTAGAACTTAGTCCTGAGTCTCAGTTAGCAGAGATTTCTAAATATGCCAGAGAACATAATATCCTGATCGCAAATGAATATGTTTTCATTGAATCGGAAGGACGTTCCGGAAGAAATTCTAAGAACCGTCCACTGTTTCAAAGGATGATTGCAACGGCTAAATTGAAGCCCAAGCCTTTTGACTGCATCCTTTTATGGAAATACAGTCGTTTTGCCCGTAATCAGGACGAAAGCACATTTTATAAGTCCATGCTCCGCAAAAAGCTGGGAATCGATGTTGTCAGCATATCGGAGCCACTCATGGACGGTATGTACGGCCGTTTAATTGAAATGATTATTGAATGGCAGGATGAATTCTATTCTTATAACCTTTCGGTTGAAGTAAGCCGCAGTATGCGCCTGAAGGCCGAGAAAGGGCTTTATAATGGTGCGTCTTCATTTCCCTTAGGCTATGTTCCAAATGAGAAAAAGAAACCCGTTATTGACGAGCAGGAAGCACATATTGTCCGCACCATCTTTGATTTGTTTGTAAATGGCTATGACAAGAACTATATAATACATTTTCTTAATGATGCCGGCTATAAGACCAAACGTGGTAATAGATTCACGCAGGACACATTAAGTTATATCCTTGGCAATCAGTTCTATATTGGCAAAGTGCGTTGGAACCGCCGGGAAAGTAGCCGGGGAAGCCGTTTAAAGCCGGAAAGCGAATGGATTATATCGGATGCGGAGCATGAGCCACTCATATCCGCCGATGTGTTTGAGCGTGCCCAGCAGCGTAATAAGGAACTGGCAGCTACCCATGCAAAATACGCCCATCCCATATCGCATGGTAAGCACTGGCTATCAGGAATGGTAAAATGTTCTATCTGCGGAAAGAGTTTGAGTGTTAAGCACCGTAAAGATACCAACACCTGCCATTTTCAGTGTCTTGGTTACCGCACCGGCATACATAAAGAGTCTCAATCTATTTCAGAACGCAAACTGACTAAGTACATCCTTGAATCTCTTAAAGACGTTCTGACACAGGAACAGTTTGATTTTGAAGTAATCAATACACAGACTGACTATCAGACTAATACTCTTCTCTTCTACCAAAATGAACTCAAGAAGATTGAGATTCGGGAAGAACGTATGAAAATGGCATACATGGATGGAATTGATACCTTAGAGGAATATAAAAAGAATAAAGAATTTATCGCGAAGAAAAGACTTGATATTGAAGAAAAGATAACGGAACTAAGCAACAATGAGGATATACAAGGAAACCTTACCGGAAAGATGCGTGCAAACATCTCTAACGCTATTGATATTATCGAGGATCCAAATGCTGATAATACACAAAAAGCCAACGCCCTTAGATCCATCACAAAGAAAATCGTATTTTTAAAGGATGTAAAAGCATTAGTTTTCTATTATTACATTACTGTGTAAACCCAGTATTTATACGGGTTTGCGCAATAATGTGCCCTATTTTAGGTCACGGTGGCTACGACAACGGCGCCCAGTTTATGGGACGTAAGGAAAAGGATGACAACCTTGCTATGGCATTGGCAGTTGGAAGTATTCTTTCCGAATACGGCTTTCAGGTTCTATATACAAGAACAACTGACATTTATGAAGCACCTTTTAGAAAAGCCCAGGAAGGAAATAATGCAGGGGCGGATATCTTTTTATCCATCCATCGTAATTCCTCACCCATTCCCAATCAATACAATGGTGTGGAATCACTGGTATATTCTAACCGTGGTCTTCCTGCACTCCTTGCTAGAAATATCAACAGTCAGTTAGAACGGATTGGTTACCAAAACATCGGTGTCACTGAGCGACCAAATCTCATTGTACTAAACAGCACCAACATGCCAGCAGTACTGGTAGAAGTCGGCTTTATCAATTCGGATATTGATAATAATCTCTTTGATAATTTCTTCAATGAAACAGCTTATGCCATTGCTGATGGTGTTGCAATGACATTATTTCCACAAAATTATCCGAATTCTTAGTTTCTGACTTTTATACTACACAATGCCCAAAGGCTTTGACAAAGTTTCTGATATACTCCTTAAACCTTTTGGACATATGAATAAAAATCATTATCCCATGTCCAATTTTTAACTCTACACATCTGAAAATTCCTGAAAATATAAGTTAAATTAGAAGATTTTAGGCATATAGAAATAATCTATCTTGTAATGTCCAAAATAATTGTTTCTCCCCATCGTGAAACATATTATTTTGAACATTACACACGAAAAATTTCTTATATGCCTAAAACACTACTTCACATTATCTTATCACTGCTATTCTCCAATCGATACTGCAACTACATAACCATCCGGTGCTTCTAACTCTTTATAGCACGCCCGATTCCCGTTCTCATCTGTCACAATTCCGTTTTCAAAATCTATACATAATTTTCTGAAATCATGGGATAAGCCTTCTCCCGTCATTTTGACATAACTCTCTTTAATTGCCCAGATACGGTTGAGTAATCTGTTTTCCTCTGTCAGAATTCCATCCGTTTCTTTCACGGAAACATTTTTTTGTCCACATTCATCCCCCAAAAGCACCCATTCCTTCTCATGCAGAATTCTTTTTTTTACTCCATCTGAAACTGCACGAATCTGCTGGATATCCACACCAATTGCTTTTGCACCTTCTTCATAGACAAGTACTACATATTTTCCTGAATGAGATAAGTTAAATACAAACTGTGGATGATTTACAAGCACTGGCTTAGCGCTTCCTGCTGTTCCATACATTGGAGTATCCAACTCACATTCTTCACACATTTGATGTAAAAGTTTCCCTGCTAAAAGAGAACGTTTTTTATCTTCCAGTGGGCGTATCCTGAGAATTTTTTCCCATCTCTCATCCGTTACATAATCCGGCTTATTCTGTAAATCTTCATCTTTTACAAATGAAACATCCTCTATCAGGACCTTCATACACTGTCCTCACTTTTCCTTTCTATAACCAATACAAAAATCTAAAACTTTCCTTTAGCCCCTCTGTAAGAAAAAATTACTGATTACTCCTGAGGCTTATGATAAAACTTACCCTGTAACTGCTCCGTTCTCACAACATTGATAAATGCGCTGGAATCCGTCTTTTTCACTGCTTCCACTACTTTTTTGCTTTCTGCACTAGACACAACAGAGTACACCATCTGCCGCTCCTGTCCTTCAAAAGACCCTTCGCTGTCCATAACCGTCGCACCATGATTACTAATTTCAAAAATCACCTGGCATACTTCTTTTGCCTTATTGGTAACAATAAATAAGGTAGCCTGCTGGTATTTTTTGTACAGCATATGAAGCACCTGTGTGGATGCGTATTGGAAAATAATGGAGTACAAAGCTTTCTCCCATCCAAATAAAAGTCCTGCAACAGATAAAATGACTACATTTACGCCTAAAATAACATTAAAGGAATCCACACCCTTTTTATCGGATAAAAATATGGCAATAAAATCCGTACCGCCGCTTGTCGCATCTGCCAGCAGACACATGCTGACTACTGCACCATTGATAATACCGCCAAATACACTGAGCAGCAGGACATCATAAGTAATTACATAAGCCGGTATGATATCTGTCAGTACACTGGTCAATACGATCATCAGGCAGGAATACAGCGTAAACTTTTTACCAATGAAGCGGAAGCCAATATAAACCGGCACGGAATTTAATAAAAGATTCACCACCGTATAGGGAATCATCACATGAAAATATGTTTCACCAATACGTTGCAGCAAAATGGTAAGACCGGATGCACCGCCCGGAAACAGATCTGCCGTCCGTACAAAGGTCTTGATATTCACTGCCATTAAAAACGATGCCACACATAAGATTAATATTTTCTTTCCGTCTTTTTTCAGATCAAATGTCATATCTCCTGCCCTCCCTCTTTGTATAAATCTTTTTTACCTTATACTTAAACCCAATACCTGCTTCTTTCTTTACAAGATTGCCTTTAGTTCATCCAAATCTTCTCTGGTAGTTGCCCAACTGGTTGCAAAACGCACCACTGTATGACTATCATCATATGACTCCCAGTAACTGAATTTTACCTTTTCTTTTAATGTTGCCATTTTTCCATTATCTAATATGATAAACTGTTGATTCGTAGGACTTTCCAGATAAAAAGTATATCCTTTTTCCTTAAAAATCCTCTTCAGTTCTTCTGCACAATCAATAGCATGCCTGCTAATATCCCAATACAAATTATCTGTAAACAGGGTATCAAACTGAATTCCCAATAACTTTCCCTTAGCAAGCAACGCACCATGCTGTTTCATGCGGGTCATAAAATGCTTAGGTGTACGCTTACCGCTAAATACGACTGCCTCTCCAAACAATGCTCCTACCTTAGTTCCTCCAATATAAAAAGCATCACAAAGTTTCGCAATATCCGAAAGCGTTACATCCGTCTCATAACTTGCCAGCGCATATCCTAGTCTGGCACCATCTAAATATAATGGAATATCATATTGATCACAGACATTAGAAAGCGCTTCTAGTTCTTTCCTTGAATACAACGTTCCATATTCGGTAGGATGGGATATGTACACCATTCCTGGAAAAACCATATGCTCATGATTTTCGTCCGCATAAAATCCAGCAAAATACTGCTCTAACACGTCAGCCTCAACCTTGCCATCTTTTTGTGAAAGGTTAAGCACCTTATGACCAGAATACTCTATAGCACCAGCTTCATGCTGACTCACATGCCCAGTCACTGCCGCCACAACACCCTCATAGCCTTCTAACATAGCATCTATTACATTTTGATTGGTCTGTGTACCACCCACTAAAAAATGCACCTCTGCATCAGGACAATTACATACCTGTCTGATTTTTTCCTTTGCGCTTTCTGTATAGGGATCTGTTCCATAACCGGATGCAGCCTCTCTATTTGTTTCCACAAGACGCTGTAATATTTTTTCATGTGCTCCTTGGGAATAATCGTTTTCAAATGATAACATTTCCATTCTCCTGTATTATTCTATTAATAAACAAATTATACTATATCCATTCTTTTACTTCAATTTATAATCCCGCGGAGCCTCTCCCGCCGTTATCAAATAGTCCATTAGAAAACTTAAAAAATCACTTGTCAGATATCTCTTAATATGTTAATATGTAATTCGGTTGTTAAAACCTAGCCGGCGTGTCGGAATGGCAGACGAGGCAGACTCAAAATCTGTTGTGGGCAACCACGTATGGGTTCAAGTCCCATCGCCGGCAGTTAATACAGCGGTTCGCATTTGCGAATCGCTGTTTTTCTTTCTTTCCCAATTTACTTATGCTATAATAATTTGGATAAAATCAGATTACATATTATACATGAGGGATAAACATATGAAACGAGTAAGAAAAAAAAGAAAACAAAATGACCTGCTTACTTTTTTAGGCGGTCTTGCGATGTTAGTTGCCGGTCTTTACTGGCTGACCACAAGAGTATCGGTTTCTACCGGTTTCTTTGGCGGCTCATGGGCTATCGGCGGTATGAGTATAAATTCAGGCATGATTGTCGTTCCGTTTATAGTCTGCATTATCTGGCTGTTTATGGATCCAGATTCCTTTTTTGCAAAGATATGTGTCGGACTCAGCGTCCTGCTTATTATTGCTGCCATTATTATGAGTACGCATTTCCATATGCGCTCAACATCCCTTTATGAATGGCTTATTATGCTGGTTTTCATTTTTGGTGGTGGAGCATTGGTTCTTAAGGTTCTATGCAATCCGAAATATCGGGATATGGAAGAGGACAATCGATATCATGATTATGAACAGATTGAATCAATCAATAAAGTAGATGATTATTCAGCTGAGATTGAAGCCATCCGCAGAAATTCAAGAAAATAGAAACACAATAAAGCTAAAATGCCGGCACGCTTTGCGAGCCGGCATTTTAACTAAAAGGTTCTAGAGATATCCAGAAGCTTTTACTGTTAATTTAAAACTGAAATTTATCCCAAATATCCAATCCATCAAAGGTTGCAAAGTAATCCTTTGGTGTCTCAGCACGACGGATCAGCTGTACGCTTCCATCCTCTTTTAACAATAATTCTGCTGATTTTAATTTACCATTGTAATTATACCCCATTGCAAAACCATGTGCTCCTGTATCATGAATGACTAACAAATCACCCTTGTCAATTTTAGGAAGCATACGGTCAATCGCAAACTTATCATTGTTTTCACATAACGAACCAACCACATCGTATTTGTGATCGCATGGTGCATCCTCTTTTCCCATAACCGTAATGTGATGGTACGCACCATACATAGCAGGACGCATCAGGTTCACAGCACAGGCATCGCATCCAATGTACTCTTTGTGGGTATGTTTCTCATGAATGGCTGTTGTTACCAAATGTCCATATGGTCCCATCATAAAACGACCAAGTTCTGTATAAATAGCAACATCTCCCATTCCTGCGGGTACTAAAACCTCTTCGTATACTTTACGAACCCCTTCACCAATGGCATAAATATCATTTTTCTCCTGCTCCGGTCTGTAAGGAATCCCAATACCACCGGAAAGATTGATAAAGGAAACGGCTACTCCCGTATCTTCTTTTACCTTTACTGCCAGTTCAAATAACTGCTTAGCCAGTGTCGGATAGTAATCATTCGTTACAGTATTACTTGCTAAAAAGGCATGGATACCAAATCTCTTAACGCCCTTTTCTTTTAAAATACGGAAACCTTCAAACAACTGCTCTGTGGTAAAACCATATTTCGCGTCCCCAGGGTTGTCCATAATACCATTGCTGATTGTAAATACTCCACCCGGATTATATCGCATGGATAAAGTCTCTGGCAGTTTACCCAATGTTTTTTCCAAGAAATCTATATGGGTAAAATCATCCAAATTAATGGTTGCCCCTAACTTCGCAGCATACTCGTATTCACTTGCCGGTGTTTCATTGGAAGAAAACATGATATCACTTCCTGAAACTCCCATCGCTTCTGACAACATAAGCTCTGTTTTAGATGAACAATCCGTTCCACAGCCATATTCTCTTAATATATTAATCAAATATGGATTAGGTGTCGCCTTTACTGCAAAATATTCTTTAAATCCCTTATTCCAGGAAAATGCTTCTTTCATGGCCTTTGCATTTTCACGTATTCCCTTCTCATCATAAATGTGAAAAGGTGTGGGATATGTCTTTATAATTTCTTCTAACTGTTCTTTTGTAACAAATGGTGTCTTATTCATGTGTAATTCCCTTTCTGCTAAAGTATTACTGCTGCCTTCTATTAGAAATCCATTCGTATTCTTCTTTATATTAATAACTTTAGCAATCATTCAAATTTTACTCATATTATTCGTATTTGACAAGTAAAAATTAAAAAAGAGTACGCAAAGCGTTTATTATTTCATAACACAAAACAGCTGACCGTATTACCAGCCAGCTGTCAAAACGACTACACATTATTTGGTTTCTTAACAAAACGCAAAGTCACCTTAAACAAGTCTCCATCAATCTCTACAATAAATTTACCATTCTGTAATTCTGTAAAGGACTGGGCAATCGCAAGACCAAGGCCGCTTCCTTCTGTGTTACGTGAAAGGTCGCCACGCACAAAACGTTCTGTAATCTCGCTTGCACTAAAATTCATCTCCACTGCAGACATATTCTTAAACTGAATCACATACTCTGTTTCTGATTCTGTCATATCCACATACACACGGGAATTCGGCATAGAATATTTCAATGCATTCTGCAAAAGATTATCCATTACACGGTAAGTACGGTTCGGATCCAAGTGCGCCACACATTTTTTCTCCGGTAGTGACCAGCGGATATTTAAAGTACTTTCGTTAATTTTATCCTCATTTTCCAAGCATACCTGTTTTAACAGATTTACCAAATCCACATCTGTGTAATACATAGTAATATTATTGCTGGAGGCTTTGCTCACTTCAAAAAGATCTTCAATCAGTACTTTCAGACGCTGGGATTTTTTATCCAACGTTTCCACATACTCTTTCCGTTCCTCTTCCGTAACATCTTCCTTTTTCAAAAGATCCACATACGTAATAATAGCTGTCAGAGGAGTCTTTAAATCATGGGACACATTCGTAATCAGCTCCGTTTTCATATTCTGGCTTTTTGCTTCTTCTGCAACTGCCTTGGAAAAACCAGTCTGAACTTTTTTAAGTTCACCACCTAATTCTGTAAAAACTCCCAGATCTTCTGCTAATTCTGTTTTCAGATTACCTTCCGCCATCTGTTTTGTAGCATATAAAATCCCCTCATACTGACTCTGCAATTTAAAACCATACTTGCGAAGTAATACATACAATAGAATGGAATACAGAATTACACCAAACCATCCCATAAACCAGAAACAACAGCATAGTGCCACAATTACAAAATTTACAACAACAATCTTGATAATACTCTTATGTAAACCCGCACCAATATTGATGTCTGTTACATACTGGTAAAAACGCTTACACTGCTTCCAAATCCAACGGCAAATCATTACAGCAATCAGTCTGTTTTTCAGATAGTATAATGGTCTGCATAAAAACTGACGCAGCGCTGCTACACTGATATATTCTAAAAAGAATACAAATGCCCATCCTATCGCATTTACACCAAGCATAATATAATACACGGTATCCGGTGTAACATTGTATCCAATAATATTGATCTCACCGTATAATTCCAATTCTTCCATCAATACCGGATAACAGGAGAATACCATTATTTCATACATGAGGACAAAACCACCAATTGCACACATGCCAATACAGAACATGATTTCTGCCGGCAGGGAAAATAATTTTTCCCAACCTGTATTTAATTTCTTAAAGAATGGAAGAATCAATGCTACAAGAGCAACCAGTACACCTGCTATAAGAAGCAGCCATTCTACTCCCATACTAGAAAAAACAGAATACGGGCTATAACTACTCTCATACGTTACCATCTGATAATAAACCCACTGACAGTCCATATCCAATAAATAAATTGCTTTCAAATTCTTTGGACGGAGTTCCATTGGGTCTACTTCTGAACCAGCATCACATGCCTCATTATAATACATTACATTACTCTCATACTGGTTGATGGAATTTCTGGCATGGGAATACAGATTGCCAGCAGATGCCATTTTCCCAAAATTTTCCATTCCTACATTTAAAATATTGCCATACTCATCAAATTCCAAAACCACATAGCCTAAATAGCCATCCTTTTGCAATTTATCCTCAAGTACTCTTCTTTCAGCAAAACCATCTTCTAACAACAATGCTGAAAGATTATAGTCTGCCTCACTTTTTTCAAGTGTTTTTCCCTGCTTGCCATCTAAAGGAATATAGTTATACTGAACATAATATCCACACTCATTTGCCAGTGCATAATAGTCATTAATCCAGCCATACTCATCTAACACTGCAAAGTCAACCGCTGTTCCTCTAACTTCCTGAAGCATCTGGCCATATAAGTAAAAACTGGCTTCCATGGCATAATTAACAAAATTAGAACTCAGTCCATATGTTTCTACATCATTAAGAACAGCTTCCTCATAGACTGCAAAGTTTGCCGCATCGTCCGCCTCTTTTATTTCCTTAAGCTGATTGTTGTATACCTGTCCAATCCTGGGATACAGTGCCACCAGCACAATTGCTGGTATTAAGATTGTTAAAAGAATAATTAATACTTTTGTGTTACGCATTTTTTTCGATTTTGTATCCAACACCCCACACCACCTTTAAATAATTTGGTTTCTTCGGATTCAGTTCAATCTTTTCCCGAATGTTACGGATATGTACCATAATCGTGTCAGAATTGATTGCTTTCTCATTCCATACACGTTCATAGATTTCGTCCGCAGAATAGACGCGTCCCGGATTTTTCATCAGTAACAAAAGGATTTTATATTCCATTGGGGTCAATTTTACAAGATTACCATCCACACGCAATTCTACTTTTTCTTCATCCAGTTCCAGACCGCCAACCCGGTAAATATGTTCCTGCTGACCTTGATCAGCTTCTATTTTTTCCAGATAATGACGATAACGCCGTAAGTGGGAATTTACCCTTGCCAACAACTCAAGAGGAGTAAATGGTTTTGTCACATAATCATCAGCCCCCATGTTTAATCCAAGAATCTTATCCACTTCCTCTGATTTTGCAGATAACATGATTACTGGAAAATCATATTCCTTCCGCATTTCCATTACCATTTGAATTCCATCCTTACGGGGCATCATAACATCCACGATTGCTAGGTGAATTTCCTGCTGGTGCACCACATCAAGACCTTCCACTCCATCAGCCGCTTTAAACACCTCATATCCCTGGCTTTTCAAATAAATCTCAATGCCATCTCTGATTTCCTTATCATCTTCTACAATTAAAATGTGATTTTTATCCACGTTGTATCTCTCCTATTCCCTCTCATATGACCACATTTCCTTTTGTCATGGTCATCTTACACTTTAAAACTTAACAACAAATGCAGGTATTTCTAAAGAATCTCTAAAGAAAACCTGCATTTTATATAGTGCTACGCTATACTTTATTCGTGACACGCTTTCGCTCCACTTATGACACAGCGGTACTAGACTCGACAAAACCTCGTCAAGTACCGGTGTCAACATAGGGTCACTTAATAAAGTATAGCATAGCACAATTTAAATATTCTCGATCTGCCAATCGATAGGTTCTATTCCGTTTGCTTTTAAAAAATCATTAGTTTGGCTGAAGTGTTTGCAGCCAAAAAATCCGCGGTATGCGGATAAGGGACTTGGGTGGGGTGCTTTTAAGATCAAATGCTTAGGATTGGTAAGCATCGGTATCTTATTCTGTGCCGGCCTGCCCCAAAGCAGATAAACCACTGGTCTGTCCTGTGCATTTACAGCACGTATAATGGCATCCGTAAAATGCTCCCACCCTTTTCCCTGATGGGAATTTGCCTGATGTGCCCGTACTGTCAATACAGTATTCAAAAGAAGTACTCCCTGTCTTGCCCATTTTTCCAAATATCCATTATTAGGAATGTAGCATCCTAAATCATCCTGCAATTCCTTATAAATATTCTGCAAGGATGGGGGAATATCCGGCTGATCCGGCAATACAGAAAAACTCAGTCCATGTGCCTGATGCTCATTATGATAAGGGTCCTGTCCCAAAAGCAACACCTTCACTTCACTTAATGGTGTAAAATGAAACGCATTAAAAATATCATCTGCCGGCGGATATACCACATGTGTGCTATATTCCTGCTTTACAAACTGATACAACTCTTTATAATACGGTTCCTTAAACTCTCCGCCAATGGCATCCAGCCAGTCATTTTGGATCATTCCCATAGTATAACTCCTGCATTTTGTTTCCTTATCGGCTCCCAAATCCTTAAGCCTCTAAACGAACCGAAATGCCTTCTTTCTGTAAGTACTCTTTTACTTCTTTAATCTCTAATTCTTTAAAATGGAAAAGTGACGCTGCCAATACCGCATCGGCTTTTCCCTCTGTTACGGCATCCTTAAAATGCTCCAGTTTACCAGCTCCACCGGACGCAATAACAGGAATTGACACCGCTTCGGAAATCTGTCTGGTCAGTTCAATATCATAACCATTTTTTGTTCCATCACAATCCATACTGGTAAGAAGGATTTCACCAGCGCCAAGGCTCTCCGCCTTCTTAGCCCATTCGATAGCATCAATACCCGTATCCACACGGCCGCCATTTAAATAAATATTCCAGCCATCAAATGGCTCCCTTCTTTTGGCATCAATAGCTACCACCACACACTGGCTTCCAAAAATCTCTGCTGCTTCCTTAATCAATTCCGGTCTTTTAATTGCTGCTGAATTTACAGAAACCTTATCCGCGCCTTCACGTAAAATAGCCTTGAAATCATCCACCGTACGAATACCACCGCCAACCGTAAACGGAATAAACACCTTTTCCGCCACTCTTCTGACCATGTCCACCACAGTATTTCTTCCATCACTCGAAGCTGTAATATCTAAAAAAACAAGTTCATCAGCCCCAGCCGCATCATATGCTGCGGCAATTTCCACCGGATCACCCGCATCGGTCAAATTCACAAAATTAACACCTTTTACTACTCGTCCGTTATTTACATCCAGACAAGGAATGATTCTCATCGTATGCATCTTTTAGTCCTCCCTGTCTAACTGGATAAAATTCTCTAAAATCTTAAGTCCAACCGTTGAACTCTTTTCCGGATGGAACTGACAAGCAAATACATTATCCTTTTCCACAGAAGCATGAATGTTTACACCATAATCTGTTGTTGCCACAACACAGGATGGATCTTTTGCCTGTAAATAATAGGAATGTACAAAATACACATAACATCCTTCTTTAAGACCTTTATACAATCTGCCTTCATTCGGAAACTGCAAGGAATTCCACCCAATCTGGGGAATCTTCAAAGATCCATTCTGATCCGGGATCTTTACAATCTTTCCTGGTAAAATACCAAGGCCTTTCACTCCAGGTGCTTCTTCACTTTCTTCAAATAAAAGCTGCAGTCCAAGACAAATGCCCAAAAAAGGTGTTCCTTTTTTTACAATCTCTTGAATCACATCATATAGACCATAATGATGAATTTTTTCCATTGCCGATCCAAAGGCTCCCACACCTGGAAGGATTACTTTATCTGCTTTTAATAACACTTCTTTATCACGGGTAATACAGGCTTCTTCTCCCAATTTCTGTAATGCCTTTTCAACACTTTTAATATTCCCCGCATCGTAATCAATAATTGCGATCATTTTTTTCATCCTGTCAATCAATTTTGTCTTTTTATACCACTATGTTCTGTCATGCGTATTCAGCAAAACACTAATTTACAAAAACATTATTCCCATTTACTTCCGCTGAAATGTTGGTACTTCCACTTCCCACATTCGTTCCGCCAACATTATAAGCATCCTGAGCGATTCCACTAATATCAACCGGCGCAGAACCAACTACTACTGTATTTCCCTGTTCCTGAATCACTGGTTCTTCTACTTCAGGCTCTGCCTGAACCTGCGAATCATCCATTTGATTCATTTCATTTACCAGACTGGTATCGTCCGGTAGAAAATCCTCTTCCATAGGAAGTACATCTTCGAGCGGCTGTGGCTCTTCTACCACCTCTACTACTTCCTCTTCTTCTGTCTGTGGAAGCCATTCATTCATTACAAACGGAGTTCCATTTACAATAGACTCCAAACGTTTTGTATAAGATACTTTGCTTTCATAAGCCAGAATTTCTTCAATATCCGCATCAGAAAGTCCATAACTTTTTAGTTCACTGTAAATTGTTTCAAAAATAGGTGTAATACGGCTTAAGATTCCATAACTTTCAGCTCGTGCTCCCATATTACGATACACTCTTACACCTTCAAACAGCGCATCCAATGCTTCTACTTCCATGCCCATCTGTCTGAAGTTTTGATAAGAATCCCATTTTCTCTGTACACATAAAATTATGTAAGATTTCTGGAAAATCTCTTCATCCTCTTCAGAACGCTCTTCGCCATAAAGATTTGCATAACAGGTTTCATAATCTGCATTATCAAAAGCCCATCTTGCTTCCTTCACATTACTTAAATCCAGTAACACCGTCTGTAAAATTAGAATCATCGCTAAGATACTGAAACAAAATGCAAAGACAACCGATACCTTCTTTTTAGAAAGTTTCTTTGGCGGCTTTTCATCTATATCCACTACCTTACGCGGCTTTTCTTTTTTAACCTTTTTCTTCTTCTTTTTCTTATCTTCTTCCGCTTCGTCTTCCTCAGTTTCTTCCCCTTCAGACGCTGCTTTTCCTTTTTTCTTAGCTTCTTTTTCTTTCTTCTTCTGCTCTTTTTCTTCTTTTTTTCTCTTCTTCTTTTCTTCTTTAGAAAGCTCCTCTAAAATAGTTTCATTCTCATCTGTAATTCCTGTTGCATCCGCTTCTGGAACAGAACCTTTTTTCGGAGTTTCCTCTTCCTCATCTTCTTCGGTCAACATAGTAATCACTCGGCTAAAGAATGATTCTTTTTTATCACCTTTTCCTTTTTTCTTATCTGTCTTTCCTTCTGAGGAATCCGCTCCTCCCGTACTGGCCATTGTAGGAATACCCGTCTCATCAAATGAACCTGCAGAAAGCAACGCATCAATATCCGTCATATCTCCTTCTGCAAAAATATCATCCAAACTCATGCTGCCAAGGTCAACCGCTTCCTCTGTTCCACCATCAGATGTTCCCATAAATTCTTCACCAAAGAAGTCCATCTCTGGCATAATTTCTACAGAAGATTCTTCTGATAATTCCTTGGTATCTTCAACCATACTTTCTTCAGTTGAAATTTCATCATCCGATTCTTTTTTATTTTTCTTTCCTTTTTTATCCTTTTTCTTTTTCAGAAAACCAAATAAACCACTTGATTCCTTCTTCTTTTCTTCTTCCGGCCCTGCATTTTCATCCATTTGGAATACTTCTACATCCGGAGTCTCCAATACTGATTCATCCACCGCTTCATTATTATCATTACGTTCTAAGATTTCCCCTATATCAGACAGGTCCTCATCATCCGTAAATTGTTGTAATAAAGCCTTAACATCTGCATCATGATCTATTGAAGTTTCAGGCATACTTTCAGCTGCACCTGCTGCTGCATTTAACATAGCATCAATATCAAAGGCTTCCTCTTCTACATTTGTTTCTTCAGAAGCCAATGCCGCCAATAGGTCATCCATTGCAACATCAGGAGCACTTTCCTGCATTTCTGTTCCCAACAATTCTTCTGATAGTAAATCAGCTAAACCATTATCTTCATCGGAAATAGAAATCTCTTCTACTTCTGAAAAAGCAGGTGTTTCAGCTGGAATATCCATCAGGTTATTCAAAAGACCTGACATATCATCCACGTCTTCTACAACCGGAGTCTCTACAGCAGCTGGTTCAGGCTCTGGCTGATTTATATAAATAATTGGTTCAATTGCTTGTAATAACTCGTCTAAATATTCTTCGCTTGTATTTACACTCATGTGTTCATACCTTTCACATTTAATTTAGTAAAAACTCTATTGGATCTGCTTCTATACTATTTCCTTTGCCATGCAGTTCTTCGCTTAACTGAAACAAAGTTCTATGTACTCTGACAAAAGAAGCTTTTTGATTGCAGAATGCAATTTTTTCAAACGGCCATCTTATGATGGTAGGATACTTCATCCCTACACCCAATTCTAAAATACATACATTACGATTGATTGTTCTTTGGAGCCAGTTACGATATGTAACCCATCCTGCCATATAACCACTTTCATTATATTTTTCTGCTGTTACCTGATTAAAAACTGCCTTAGCCTGGCAATATGGACAAAATACGGACTGCTTTGACTGAATCATTTCATCCGATACTGGAAGTAATTCTTCTGTGCAGTTTTCACTACATTGTAAATATCTCCATGTTCCACACGGGGCGGTAATCTTTTCTTCTGGAAAATTACTTTTATATATTCGATCATCCATGCATGTGGTTACTACAAAATAATCCTTATCTTTTACTACTTCATACAATCGATTATAGGCTTCGATTACCTTTGTATCTGGATGATCCTTCCAATACTGTAGCCTTTCAAATCCTGCAAGAAGCGGATCTGCTTTTTGCAGAACCTTATATGCTTCTGTTTCTAACTCATTATCTTTTCTCTCAAAGGCTTCTCCAATACCGATCAACACAATATCCGCGCTCTCAATCAAGCCAAGTACTTCTTTATCCATAATCAAAATCAAACTCCAATTTATTGACATTTTATTATAACACAAATATATTCTTAATGCAAAAAGGTGTGAGTTAAACTCACACCTTTTTGCCATCAAAACAATGACCCTGTTTCTATTTTAATCCTAATAATCCATCTACGATTCTTACCAGATTACCAATCTCTGGTTTAGAAATCTGAGCGTTCGCGCCAAGTGCTTCACCCTTACGCATCATTTCCTCATTTACCAAAGAAGAGAAAATAACAACTGGGATATGCTTTGTTGCGTCACTTTCTTTTACTAAACGTGTTAATCTATGACCATCCATAAGAGGCATCTCAATATCTGTAATTAATAATTTAACATGTGTATCTAAATTACCACGTTTTACGCAGTCATCAATTGCTTCCCATGCTTCCTGACCGTTATTTACAGTAATAAGCTGTGTATAACCAGCCGTTTTTAAAGAGTCAACAATGAGTCTGTTCAATAAAACAGAATCTTCTGCAATCAAGATTGGATAATCTGCTCTTCCTGAAATCTTATCAAGCGCTTCTACTTCTTCAATCTTAAGACCTGTTTCCGGACTAATATCTGTTACAATACGCTCAAAGTCAAGAATAATGATTAACTTACCCTGAATCTTAATAATACCAGTAGAAACACCTTCATCTGTATTATTCACAGTTGCATTCGGTTTAATAATATCTCCCCATGAAACTCTATGAATACCTACCACACTGTCTACATGAAATGCAATGTCCAAATTATTAAAGTTAGTTACAATGAAAAATCCTTCCGGCTCAGATGTTCCCTTCTGTAGGCAGTTACGCAAATCAATTGCTGTAATCATAACATCTCGTGGCATAAAAATACCTTCAATACTAGGATGAGAGTTTGGAACAGGTGTTACCGGCTGGTAATTAATAATTTCCTTAATCTTAGCAACATTAATACCATATGAGTTATCACCAATCATAAACTCCAATACTTCTAATTCATTTGTGCCGTTTTCCAATAGAATCTTCGTATCCATCTTACACCTCTCAACTATGTATTCTTAATCATCCAAATAATGACATATATGACTATTGACATTATAGCACAAGATGTCAAAAAAATATAGGAAAAATTAAATATTTTACCACAATTTTAACAATTATTATTTTTAGATATATCTAAGTATATGTAAAAATAAGTAATTAGATTTTTAGATCAATTTGTATATCAAAAAAGGTTCCGCAAAATGCGAAACCCATTCATTCAAAATTATTATCTATACCTTCAAAACCGAATACAACAGAGACGCTTCGCGTATCTGTGAAAGAAACT
>CAZHGE010000040.1:0-24444 GCA_964531805.1 uncultured Lachnospiraceae bacterium | reverse complement strand
GATGATACCGATGCCATGTTTGCCGCCTAATTTATTTAAGTCGCGGATAATGTCAGAGGCTTTCTTCTCTACGCCGTTGATGGCAACAGGAGCGCCTTTTTCAAAAGTAAGAGTTACATATTCTCCTTCATCTGGTGCTTTTTCAGGTGTAACACCGAGTACAAGAAGATGATCGTAATTTGGTTCCTTGTCTGGTTCTTCTAATTCAAGACCTTCATGGCTGATGTGCCATAAGTTACGGTCACGGCTGTAGCTTGAATCAGCAGAGAAAGGAAGATTGATGCCATGCTGACGGCAGTATTCGATTTCTTCCTCACGGGAGTTCATAGTCCACTTATCGCTTCTCCATGCTGCGATGATCTTAAGATCTGGAGCAAGAGCTTTGATACCAAGTTCAAAACGGATCTGGTCGTTACCTTTACCTGTTGCACCGTGGCAGATAGCTGTAGCGCCTTCTTTTCTAGCGATTTCAACAAGACGTTTTGCAATAACTGGTCTTGCCATAGATGTACCTAATAAGTATTTATTTTCATAAACTGCGTGTGCCTGTACACAAGGAACGACATATTCATCACAGAACTCGTCAATAACATCTTCGATGTAGAGCTTTGTTGCTCCACAAGATTTTGCACGTTCTTCAAGTCCGTCTAATTCTTCACCCTGTCCACAGTCGATGCATACGCATACAACATCGTAGTCAAAATTTTCTTTTAACCAGGGAATGATAGCTGTTGTATCAAGTCCGCCGGAATACGCTAAAATTACTTTTTCTTTCATAACGATATCCTCCAAAAGTTTTGTTTAAACAGGAAATTGTATTAGAAATTTCCTTCCTGCATCTCAATATACATCATTTTATTATGGATTGCAAGCGTAAAATTATGCATAAAAATATAATTTAAGAAGAAAAATATTCATTTTTATGAAAAAATATTTGCATATTATGCATAATTGACGTATAATCATGCATAAATTCATAAATGAATTGCTATTTATTCATAAATGCGGTATAGTGAATAAGGATTTTACCACATTATAATAGGAAGAAAGCAGGTGGAACATGGTACGGAGCATGACAATTGCAGATTATGAAGAAGTATATGCATTATGGACACAGATCAAAGGTTTTGCCATGCGAAGCGTGGACGATTCCCAAGATGGTGTGGATCGTTTTTTAAAACGCAATCCTAAGACCAGTGTAGTAGCAATCGAAGATGGGAAAGTCGTTGGCGCGATTCTCTGCGGACATGATGGACGACGTGGCTGTATGTACCATGTATGCGTTCACCCGGATTACCGACGACGGGGAATCGGAAAAGAGATGGTGGTTTTCGCGATGAAACGCCTTCAGGAAGAGGAAATTAGTAAGGTCTCTTTAATTGCGTTCACATCAAACGACATCGGCAACGCCTTCTGGAACACCATCGGCTGGACCAGGCGCGAAGATCTAAACTACTACGATTTTACATTAAATACGAATAACATAATTAGGTTCAACCAGTAATCTCGCCGTGGACGGACATATATGTTTTTTCACTCCGGTTTTGCAAGCAAAAAATCGTTCAAAAACATATATGTCTGTCCACTGGGAAATATCTGCTTGGACAATATATATATACATACAGAGAACATCCAGGGCAGCATAAGTATCTATTTTCGACCGACTTTTTGCTTGCAAAACCAGAGAGAGAAAATAGATACTTATGAGCCCGGAATACTATGGAAGATTATGGAGGATAGAGATATGGAAAAGATACAGGGTGGTGTGACTGCAGCGAAAGGATTTAAGGCGGCGGTTACAGCTGCAGAGATTAAATATAAGAACAGAACCGATATGGCGATGATTTATTCTAAGGAGCCATGTGTGGCGGCTGGTACTTTTACAACGAATGTAGTAAAAGCAGCCTGCGTACAGTGGGATCAGAAGATTGTAAAGGAATCAGAAGCAGTGCATGCGGTAGTGGTAAACTCCGGTATTGCCAATGCCTGCACTGGAAAACAGGGATTTGATGCCTGCGAGGCAACTGCGGAAACTGTAAAAGAAGCTTTGGGTGTTCCAGTAGATTCCTGCCTTGTGGCATCCACAGGTGTAATTGGAATGCAGCTGCCAGTGGAAAAATTGACAAATGGTGTAAAAAACATGGCACCGCAGCTTAGTGACAGCATGGAAGCTGGAACAGCAGCAGCGAAGGCAATCATGACAACGGACACTATTCATAAGGAGATTGCCGTTACCTTTGAAATTGCAGGAAAGACGGTAACTTTAGGCGGTATGTCAAAGGGCTCAGGTATGATTCATCCGAATATGTGTACCATGCTGGGATTTTTAACAACGGACATTGCGATTGAAAAGAGCTTACTTCAGGAAGCCTTAAGTCAGGTTGTAATGGACACTTTCAATATGATTACGGTGGACGGAGATACTTCCACCAATGATACACTTGTAATCATGGCAAACGGACTTGCAGAAAATGATGTGATTACTACAAAGGGAGAAGACTATCAGACCTTTTTTGATGCGTTATTCTATGTGTGCGAGTTTTTAGCAAAGAAAATGGCTGGAGACGGAGAAGGTGCAAGCAAACTGTTTGAAGCAAAAGTGGTAAATGCTAAGAGCAAAGAAGATGCAAGAACCTTATCCAGAGCCATTGTTGCAAGTAATTTATCCAAAGCGGCTATTTATGGTTGTGATGCAAACTTCGGCCGTTTCTTATGTGCCATGGGATATTCAGGAGCTCAGTTTGATCAGAATGATGTAGAGTTGTTCTTTGAAAGTAAGGAAGGCCGTTTACAGGTATTTGACAAGGGAACACCGATTGTCTTTGATGAAGATGCAGCAACAAAGATTCTTGGGGCGGATGAGGTTACAATTTTTGTAGATATGCATGAGGGTGATGCTGAAGCAACAGCCTGGGGTTGCGACCTTACTTATGACTATGTTAAGATAAATGCGGATTACAGATCATAAACCGGAGGGAACTTAAGATGGAAAAAGATATGGAACAATTATTAAAAAAAGCAGAAGTCCTCATTGAGGCTTTACCATATATTCAGAAATTTAACCGTAAGATAATCGTTGTAAAATATGGTGGAAGTGCCATGAGTAACGAAGAGTTACAGAGAAATGTTATTAAAGACGTAACTCTTTTAAAATTAGTTGGATTTAAACCAATCATTGTGCACGGCGGCGGAAAGGCCATCAGTAAATGGGTGGAAAAGACCGGCAAAAAAGCAGAGTTTATCAATGGGCTTCGTGTAACAGATGCTGAGACCATGGAAATTGCTGAAATGGTACTTAACAAAGTGAATAAAGATCTTGTCCGTATGGTAGAAGAACTGGGCGTAAAAGCAGTTGGTATCAGCGGTAAGGATGGCAATATGCTGACAGTGGAAAAGAAATATTCAAATGGTCAGGACATTGGTTTTGTGGGAGAGGTAACAGATGTAAATCCAAAAGTGATTTATGATCTTTTAGAAAATGACTTTTTACCAATTATCGCACCAATAGGTTTAGATAATAATTTCGATACATATAACATCAATGCTGATGATGCAGCTTGTGCGATTGCTAAAGCCGTTGGAGCAGACAAACTGGTATTTTTAACAGATATTGAAGGTTTGTATAAGGATATCAACGATAAAACTTCTTTTATCTCCCGTCTGACAGATAAAGAAGCAGATGAATTGATTGGCAGTGGTCTCATTGGCGGCGGTATGCTTCCAAAGCTGGGCAACTGTACATCTGCAATCAAAAATGGTGTAAACCGTGTACATATTTTGGATGGACGTGTTCCACACTGCTTACTGCTTGAAATCTTCACCGATCATGGTATTGGAACAGCTATTATTAAAGAAGACGATAACCGCTAATACAAATGCTGGCATGCATGGCGTGCCAGTATTTATGTTATTTTGCAATCAATATAGAAAAGAGGAATAGAAAATGGGAAACATGCAGAATTTAATTGAAGAAGCAGAAAGTGCCCTTTTACATACCTATAACCGGTATCAGGTAGTACTGGATAAGGGAGACGGTGTGCATTTATATGATATCAATGGAAAAGAGTATCTCGATTTTGCATCCGGTATCGGTGTATTTGCGTTAGGGTATGGTAACAAGGAATTTAATCAGGCATTAAAAGACCAGATTGATAAACTGACACATACATCCAATTTGTTTTACAATGTACCGGCAATAGAAGCAGCTAAGAAGTTAAAAGAAGTATCCGGCATGGATCGTGTCTTTTTTACAAACAGTGGTGCAGAAGCCATTGAAGGTGCGATTAAAGCTGCAAGAAAATATGCGTATTTAAAGGATGGTACAACGGATCATGAGATTATCGCCATGGAACATTCCTTCCATGGAAGAACCATGGGAGCGCTTGCAGTAACGGGTAAAAAAGCTTATAGAGAAGCATTTGAGCCACTTATCGGCAATGTAAAATTTGCTGAATTGAATGATATCGAAAGCGTAAAGGCACAGATTACAGATAAAACCTGCGCAATTTTGATGGAAACTGTACAGGGAGAAGGCGGCATTTATCCGGCTGATAAAGCATTTATCGAAGAGGTATATGCTATATGTCAGGAAAAAGATATCCTTCTTATTTTAGACGAAATACAGTGTGGTATGGGAAGATGTGGATCTTATTTTGCATGGCAGCAGTATAATGTAAAACCAGACATTATGACGACTGCCAAAGCGGTAGGCGGTGGAGTGCCGGTCGGTGCCTTTCTTTTGAACGAAAAAGCAGGAGCAAATTCCTTAGTTGCAGGTGACCATGGAACCACATACGGAGGCAATCCTTTTGCCTGCGCAGCAATCAAGAAAACCCTTGATTTATTCGAGGAAACCAATATAATTGAACATGTGGCTTCAGTGGGAGAATACCTAAAGGAACAGTTGGAATTAGTAGCAGAAGAGTTCGACTGTGTATTGACACGCAGAGGAATTGGTTTGATGCAGGGACTGGTATTTGATAAACCGGTCGGCCCAATCATTGCAAAAGCAATGGAAAAGGGATTGATCCTGATTAGTGCAGGAACCGATGTGATTCGTTTCCTTCCACCGCTCATTATTGAAAAAGAAGATGTGGATACCATGACAGCCATTTTGAAAGAAGCAATAAAAGAGGCTTAAATGTTGACTTTGTAACTCATTTATTGGGGATTACAAAACCAAGAGGAAACCGATATGAATTTTGGAAAAAGAATAGTATCTGTCATATTATGTACATGTATGGTTGTGGCAAGTGTTTTTATAGCGGTAACCCATACAGAGGCAGATGATCTGAATACATTTATAGGAAATGATTCAGTAGTTGTGTGGTATGCGGACGAAAGTATGTCTGATTACATCAGTGCTATGGCAGTTGCCTTTCATGAAGAATATGATATTCGAGTAATACCACAGCTCCATTCCGGACTGGATTATCTGGAATCCATCTATGATGCATCCGTGCAGGAAGAAAAAGGACCGGATGTGTATATTATCAGTAATGAAGCTTTGGAAAAAGCGTATTTATCCGGTCTTGCCAGCGAGATTACAGATCCGGATGCGATCGTAAATGCGGATGTTTTTTCGGAGAGTTCTGTAAATGCTGTAACGTATCATGATAAAAAAGTCGGATATCCATATTACTTTGAAACCAGTGTTCTTTTATATAACAAAACCTATATTGAAGAAATGGCAAAAAGCCAGTTGACAGTAGAAGCGTCAAAAGAGCCGGAAAATGCTGAGGAAGCAGAAGAAGCTATGACGGATTCTACAGAAAGTGGAGATTCCATTTCGCAGGAAGCAATTGATGCAAGGGTGGCGGAATTAATACCGCAGACATTTGATGAACTCTTAACTTTTGCAGATAGTTACGATGCTCCTGCGGCAGTAGAGGCAGTATTTAAGTGGGATGTAGAAGATATTTTTTATAATTATTTCTTTATTGGAAATTATATGAATGTCGGCGGCCCATGTGGTGATAATAGCGAAGAAGTGGATATTTATAATTTAGATGCCATTAAAGCTATGCAGATTTATCAGGATTTGAACCAATTCTTTTCTTTTGAAGCAGAGGATGTGGCATATTCATCTGTTATTCAAGAGTTTATAGAAGGTAAACTGGTATTTACGACAGCTACCAGTGATATAATGAGAACACTTCAGACGGCAGCAGAAGACGGAACCTTTGCTTTTGAATATGGCATTGCGGGTATCCCGAATCTGAATGAAGAGTTACAGACGAAGAATCTTTCGGTTACGAATACACTTGTAGTAAATGGATTTTCAGATAAACAGGAAGATGCCAATAAATTTGCATCTTATTTAGCAGGGGAGGCAAGTGCTTCCTTGTATGAAAAAACAGGAAAAATTCCGGCAAATGCAGAAAATGCCTGCAAGGATGGTAAGACAGCAATCTTTTTCCAGGAATACAGAGATTCTGTACCTGTTCCAAAGATGATGGTGACTTCCAATCTCTGGGTACAGTTAGAGGTAACATTTGCCAAGGTTTGGAATGGATCAGAAGTAAGCAAGAGTTTACAGGAATTGTCGCAGATGATTATGTCTCAGGTAACCGGCAGTGAATATGTAGAAGAATATATTGATGAACCGGCAGAAGAAGAGACGACGATAGAATATCTTGATGAAGAAGCAGAGCGTCAAGCTGCAAAAAATGAGGAACAATAGTTGTTCCTCATTTTTAGAAGAATTGCTTTCAGCGATTCTTCCCATGGAACAGTTTGAATAATATCCAATCATGTGGAGAAACTATTACCAGAAATGGAAATGGAGGGATTCACATGATTGGATTTTTTATTGCAATGCTTTCCGGTGCGTGTATGAGTATTCAAGGGGTGTTTAATACTCAGGTAACCAAAACATCAGGAATATGGGTTGCAAATGCTTTTGTACAGGCAAGTGCTTTGCTTGTTTGCCTGGCAGCGTGGCTGATTACAGATAGAAGTTCCTTTGGCAGTTTGTTAAAAGTGGAACCGAAATATATGCTGCTTGGCGGTGCGATTGGTGCAGTTATTACTTATACGGTAATTAAAAGCATGGAAATGCTGGGACCGGCAAAGGCGGTTATGGTTATAGTAGTTGTACAGCTTATCATTGCTTATCTGATTGAGTTATTTGGACTGTTTGGTGTAGAAAAGCAACCATGGGATATGAAAAAAGGAATTGGAATGGCATTGGCAATTGCCGGAATCATTGTATTTAAGTGGAAATAATTTGAAAATAAGAAAATACTTTGGCAAAGTGCTTGTAAAGTAAAACGAAAAAACTTACAATATGAATTAGTCATTATACGGGGCCTTTATATAGCGTAACATTATGCGGTAAAAATGCCGTATCAGAATTTTGGTTATATAGAGGAGTAATGATGAAAATGAAAAATATAATAAAGAGGTATTTGCTTTTTAGCCTGGTTATGGCCGGCTGTTTTTTATGCATTGGTTGTGGTGCCAATGAAGAGGCGTTGTTTGTTCAAGCTAAGAATGAAATGCACCAAGATGCTGCCTTGGAAAACAACAAGGTGGAGGGTATGGATTCCAGCATAGGATGGGATAGCGAAGTAGAAACAATTTCGACTGTGGAAGACGTCGGTACAGTAGAAGAACCGCTTGTTGGAGAAAGCGGCAGTGTGATACAGAAAGAATCCATAGAATGTATAGTGGTTCATGTCTGTGGAGCTGTGCAGACACCCGGGGTATATGAATTAGAAACGGAAAGCCGGGTGATGGATGCTGTCTTGGCAGCAGGTGGCTTTTTACCGGAAGCAGATACGGAGTATGTGAATCTGGCCACTGTTTTAACGGATGGTTCCAAGGTCAGAATTCCTACAAAAGACGAAGTGACAGATATGTCACTAGAACAAAAGGCTGCTGGTGACGATGGTGTCACAATGCCGCGAACTCAGGAAAATACAGGGATTGCGCCTTTACAGAAAGTGAACATCAATACCGCAGATAAGGAATTGCTATGTACACTGCCCGGTATCGGTGAGACTAGAGCGGAGAGTATTCTAGCTTACCGCGCAGAGCATGGTTCTTTTTCCCAAATAGAAGATATCATGCAGGTAAGTGGTATCAAGGAGAATAGCTTTCAAAAGATAAAAGAGTATATTACCATAAAGTAAATGATAAATACGGGGAATGAAAATGGGAAAGAAAGTATTAGTTGTAGATGACGAAAAACTTATTGTAAAAGGAATCCGTTACAGTTTAGAACAGGATGGAATGGAAGTTTTTTGTGCATATGATGGAGAAGAAGCACTTGATCTTGTAAAAGAACAGAATTTTGACATTATCTTATTGGATGTTATGCTTCCGAAACTGACTGGTTTTGAAGTTTGCCAGCAGATTCGGGAATTTTCAAATGTGCCGATTATTATGCTGACAGCCAAGGGGGAAGACATGGATAAGATATTAGGGTTGGATTATGGCGCTGACGATTATATGACAAAGCCTTTTAATATCTTAGAGGTAAAAGCAAGAATCAAAGCAATCCTTCGTCGATCAGCTAAGCCAGCCCAAAAAGAAGAAGAATCCATGATTATAGCCAAGGATATGAAACTGGATCGTGAAGGCAGAAGAGTTTACATTGAGGAGAGGGAGATTAATCTGACCGCGAAAGAATTTGATATGCTGGAATTATTGGTTTTAAATCCCAACAAAGTTTACAGCAGGGAAAAACTCTTAAAGATCATCTGGGGAGAGGATTATCCGGGTGATGTACGTACTGTTGATGTACATATTAGAAGATTACGTGAAAAAGTGGAAAAGAAACCAAGTGATCCCCAGTATGTACATACAAAATGGGGCGTGGGCTACTATTATAAGGCATAAAAGGAATTTGTTATGAACAATTTTGTGGAAAACATAATTGTGCGGGTGAAAAGACTCCGGTTATACCGGAGTTTTCGAATCCGCATTTTCATATTGATGCTGGTAATTGGTATTGTACCGACTGTTGTCGTACAGAGTGGTATTTTACAAAATTATGAGACTCGTGCGGTAAATGTAAGGACCACCGAGGTTTCCAACCAGCTTATGGTTATTGCAAACCACTTACTTTTCTATAATTATCTGCAGGACACATCTTCAGAGATTATCAATGCAGAATTGGATCAGATTTCCAGTTTGTACGATGGCCGCGTATTGATTATTAACAGCAATTTTAATGTAGTAAAAGATACATATGGACTCAGTGAGGGAAAAACCATTATTTCCGAAGAGGTAATCAAATGTTTTAAGGGCAGCACAGTTGCCAATTATGACAGGGTAAATGGTTTTATTGAAATTACGACACCGATTACGGAAACGGTAATCGCACCGGATGATGAGCATGAAATGACGGTGGTAAAAGGTGTTATGTTAACCAGCGTATCTACAGATGCGATTACTACTACGATGGATATATTGGGACGAAAATCTCTAATTATCCAGCTTGTGATGTGTATTGCCATTTTTGCATTGGCTATGGTCATTTCCCGTTTTTTGACAGAACCATTTAATAAGGTAACCAAAGCAATTAACGAGGTAAAAGAAGGGTATACTAACGAGGCTTTACAGGTTCCGGATTATGAAGAAACGGAGCATATTGTAGACGCCTTTAATCAGGTACTTAGGCGAATGCGTATTCTGGATGAATCCAGAGAAGAATTTGTATCCAACGTGTCCCACGAGTTAAAAACTCCACTTACTTCCATGAAGGTGTTATCGGATTCGCTTTTGATGCAGGAAGATGTTCCCAATGAACTATACAGGGAATTTATGCAGGATATTGCGGATGAGATCGATCGTGAAAATCAGATTATCAATGATTTGTTAACTTTGGTTAAATTGGATAAAACCAATAAAGAACTTCAAATAGAAAATGTATCGGTCAATGAGATGATCGAATTGATTTTAAAACGTCTTCGTCCTATTGCGCAGAAAAATGATGTGGAAATTATTTTTGAAAGTAATCGTCCGGTTATGGCGGAAGTGGATGAAGTAAAGATTACGCTTGCATTGACGAATTTGGTAGAGAATGCTGTCAAGTATAATAGAGAACATGGCTTTGTCAAAGTAACATTGGATGCGGATCATCAATATTTTACGGTTGAAGTGGAGGATTCCGGTATCGGTATTCCAGAAAGCTCTTACGATCAGATATTTGAACGTTTTTACAGAGAAGATAAATCCCATTCAAGAGAGATTGGTGGAACCGGGCTTGGACTTGCAATTACGAAAAATGTAATTCTGATGCACAGGGGAACCATTTCTGTAGCAAGCGAGTTAGAGAAAGGTACGATATTTACTGTCAAAATTCCTTTATCCTATATTCATTAACCGGATCATAGAAAGGAGAAAGAGACGATGAAACACAAGAAGGTATTCTGCCTTTTGGTTTTTGCTCTACTGCTTTTTATAGCAGGATGTGGAGATAGAGAAACATCCACAGAAGGAAAAGATCGTTACAGCATCTATTATCTGAATAGAGAAGAAACCAAAATAGCAGAATTTGCTTATTATACAGAAACCAAAGAACCCATGAAGGTGTTAGGAGAATTACTTCAGGTATTGGCGCAGACACCTCAAAGAGTGGGATACCATGAAACAATCAGTAATTTTTTAGTGACTGCTTTTTCTATAAATGAAGATGTGGTACAAATCAGTGTGGATGAAGATTATAAGGATTTAAGTCCTACAACCGAGGTGTTGACTCGTGCCGCTATTGTGCGTACCTTAACACAGATTGATGGAATCTCCTATGTTAGTATGAAAATGGGGGATAAGGACTTGACCGATCATACTGGTGCAGTAATCAATGCGATGAAGGCAGATCAGTTTGTGGATAATGCGGGAAATGAAATTAATACTTATGAAAATGTGGAATTGACCCTGTATTTTGCAGCAGAAAATGGAAAGCATCTGCGTAAGGCAGTACGTTCCGTGGAGTATAATAGTAATATTTCCCTTGAGCGTGTTGTAATTGAAAATCTGATTAGTGGTCCGATTGGGGAAGATTTATATCCAACCATCAATCCAAACACCAAATTAATCAGTGTTGCAGTAAAAGATAAAATATGTTATGTAAATCTAAGCAAGGATTTTCTGAACCAACAATATTCAATTCTTCCGGAATTAACAGTATATTCACTAGTAAATTCCTTGATTGAACTAAATGGAGTAAATAAGGTACAGATTGCAATTGACGGAGATGCCAATGCTGTATTTCGTGATGTAATCAGCCTTAGTTCTCCATTTGAACGAAATTTGGATATTTTGAAAGTAGACTATGGGGAGGAAGAAGGATGATCAAACGCCCGCTTGCATTAAGTGCTGTGGTGTTTGTCTTGATATTATCCGTTTTCCTTCTTTGGAACGACACCTTATTTTGGCGTGATCCTGTGAAAAGCAATGTGCATGGAGAAAAACAGATAGCTGGCTTTTCGCAGGATGATACCATACAAGTATATGGGGTCATTTCTGATTATGATTATAATGACAGATATGGTCAGACGACCACAGAAATAATTTTAACAGATGTACATATCTTAACGTCTCATAATACAAATGATAAATCTTATATTAGTTCAAATGCAGATTCCAATAAATATTTAGGTAATGATAATAATGAGATAGCCAGTGTGCAAAATGGTAGTATTATACAGGGCACATCTGGTATATGGAATGACAGATTTAAAAAAGTTACCAGATCAGGGCAGAATATTCTACTATATATTAATAAGGAAGAAACTCTTTCAATTGGGGAGACTATTTTGGTTTCGGGCAAACTATTTTTCTTTGAAGCAGCGACTAATCCTGGCCAGTTTGATGCAGAAAAATATTATAAAAATAAAGATACGCTTTTTGCCGTTAAAAAAGCAGTAATCGAGAAACGAACAGGTGAGAGCGGTTCTTTCAGACAAAAGTTAAAGATTTTTGCGAATGAACAGGAAGAACGATTGGATTATTTATTATCCGATGCCTATGCTTCCATCCTAAAAGCCATGCTTTTTGGAAATAAAAAGCAGTTGGATGAAGAAACAAAGGAATTGTATCAGGATAATGGCATTGCGCATATACTTGCTATTTCGGGACTTCACATTTCACTTTTAGGAATGTCTGTTTACAGATTGCTTAGGCGGCTGCCTTTTCCACATTGGATATCTTTATTTGGAAGCGAACTCTTCCTATTATTATATGGCTGCATGGTGGGATTTTCCGCTTCGGCATTTCGGGCAATCGGAATGTTTACTTTTTTCTTGGTGAGTAAGATTTGTAAGCGGTCTTATGATATGCTTACGGCAGTCGCATTTGTGGCAATACTGCAATTGCTGATCCACCCGGGATATCTGTTTGACTGTGGATTTCAATTATCCTATGCCGCTATACTGGGAATGGGAATATTACTGCCGGCATTTCAGGAACTGATAAAAGTAATCTCCATATCATGGATACAGAAATGTGTATCTTTGATTCTGCCCTCACTTAGTGTAACTCTCCTTACGGCTCCTATACTAATCTATCATTATCATGAATTATCCTTTTTTTCTATTTTATTAAATGTAATAGTGATTCCCTTTACAGGAGTTTTGTTGTTAATGGCCATTGCCATGATTGCATTGTCCTATGTTTGTATCCCACTTGCTTTCCTTTTTTCCGTTCCGGTGCAAATGATATTGGCTTTTTATGAATACAGCTGTCGTTTCTTGGAAATTTTTTCGATTGGGCAGAAGAATATTGCTCATCCATCGTTTATGACAATTATTTGTTATTATTGCTTGCTTTTTGCAATGACCGTGTTGGTCAAGAAAAAAAGGAATTGGTATCAGTTTCTTTTTCCGGTAGTTGCCTCAGTCTTATTGTTGTATCAACAAAATCCTGATTTTACGGTATGGACACTCGATGTTGGACAAGGTGACTGCAGTGTCATTTTTACAAAAGAAGGGAATTGCTTTGTAATCGACTGCGGAAGTACCAGTGAATATAATGTGGGAGAAAAAAGACTGATTCCATTCCTGAAATACCAAGGAGTGGGAAAGGTGGATGCTGTTTTTGTGACACATGCAGACGCCGACCATATGAATGGGGTGGTGGAACTTTTAGCGTGTGGAGCAGAAGAAAATATTGATGTGTCCTGCGTGATGGTGCATGAACAGAATGGTTTGGAAGAATTGATAGAACAGACTAATTTATTAGAAGTCGATGAAGATAGAAATGGAGAAGTATTTGCACAGTCATCCGAGATAGAAAAGTGGCAGCAGTTGGTAGAAGCAGCTAATGTTGCTGGAATTCCTATTGTAGAGATGGGACAGGGGGATTGTGTGCAGACAGATTCCATGTCTTTGACTTGTTTATATCCATTGGATGAACAGAATGACCTTACTGGGAATGCCTCATCGATGGTATTAAGTTTGGAAGCGGAGACAAGTAAAGGGGCTGTGGTTGCCTTTAGTGACGTTGATTTGAAAAATGCTGGATCTAGTGATTTGCAAGATGGTGTTTTCAGAGCGTTGTTTACCGGGGATTTGGAGATGGACGGGGAAGTATTACTCTTGGATGAATACGGAAAGGAATCTACTGTAAAGCAGAATACTGTTTCTGAGGGGGGTAGTATGGCAGGGCAGGATGTTGTTTCTGAGGATGTCAGTATGGCAGGGCAGGATGTTGTTTTAGGTATGGAGATGAAATATGATCTTTTAAAGGTAGGACATCATGGTTCGTCCGGTTCATCTTCTGTTGAATTTTTAGAGTGGGCGGCTTCTGAATTGGCTGTAATCAGCTGTAGTAAAGATAATTCCTACGGACATCCACATGCGGAAACACTAAAGCGCCTGGAGACTGTGGGGAGCAAGATTTTCTGTACGGCGGAGTGTGGAGCAATTTCTATAAAGAGTGTCGGAGAATTGGAAGTGAAAAGTTGGGGCGGTTCCCACTAATGCTTAGGGGAGGTGTATTTAGTCGGGGACAGGACGAGTAAAGAACCGACTAGGGTGAAGATATGCGGCGATTAGTTGGAGAATAATTAGGCAGAACCCCGACTAATGTATAGGAAAAGTGTGTATGGTCGGGGAAAAAGCTGACCAAGAACCGACTAAAGTGAGTAGAAGAGTCGGTTAGTCGGAGAAAAGACTGGTCAAAGTCCGACTAAAGTGAGAAAAAGCAAAAATTAGTTGGGGCAAAGCCAAGGAAAAGCCCTACTAAAATACAAGAGAGTGAAAAATAGTCGGAAATACAGCTGGAAAATGTCCGACTGAAGAATTAAATACAAGAAATTAGTGGGTTATACAGGAGGTACATAAAATGAAAACAATAGAATCAATACTAAAAAGAGAGAAAAGTCAACTTGGCAAAGTCATTGAAGAATCGAAAAAAAGACTGGAGAAGGCTCCGAAAGGGCATCTGCGTATTTCAAAAAAGAAGGGGAAAATGGAGTACTATCTAAAGAGTAAGGCATACGAGAATGGTAGATATCTGAAAAAGAGTGAGATGGATATTGCAAGAGCGATTGTACAAAGAGATTACGATGAGAGTGTACTTAATAGGGCAGAAAGACGAGTGAAAGTAATTGATACCTTTGTTTGTAAATATAAAGAGACAGAATTGGCAGCAATATATGAAAAATTGAATGATTATCGGAAGCCCTTGATATATGCGCCGGTGGTATCGGATGAAGAATACATAAGACAATGGCTGAATGTGAGATACGAAGGAAAGACATTCTCTGAGCATGCACCAGAAATTATTACAGAAAGAAACGAGCGCGTCAGGTCAAAATCGGAAAAGATTATTGCAGACAAACTATCCGCATTGGGAATACCATATAGATACGAATATCCAATTATTTTGAAGGGTAATGTTAAAATATATCCGGATTTTACCATTTTGAAAATGCCGGAGAGGGAAGAAGTGTATTTAGAACATTTAGGCATGATGGATGATATGGACTATATCAACACTCTGCTGTATAAACTTGAAACATATGAAAGAAATGGTATATATCTAGGTATCAATTTGTTTTTTACATATGAAACAAGTAAAAAGCCACTTAATACGAGAGCCATGGATGATTTCTTAAGAAAATTATTTGTAGTATAAAAGAAAACTATGTAGCAGGTGTTCCGCATAATTAAGTTACTACATAATTAAGTTACTACATAATTAAGTTACTACATTATTATGGGGAAGGCATCATGGACCTTCCCCTTGTATTTTGTTATGATTTTGCTCAATAAGGTGGCTCGCGGAGCCTGCCAGCGTTTGATCATGCATAGAGAATCATAAATATCCACCATCTAAAGTAATAATTTGACCAGTTAAATAGGCTGGGGCATTCAAAAGAGAGAGGACCATTTCCCCCACTTCTTCCGGTGTACCCATGCGGTCAGCCGGTATTTCATCTATAATCATGCTGCGTTCTTCTTCGCTAAAGCAACGGTTCATATCGGTATCAATGACACCGCAGGCAATCGCATTGACCTGAATGTTGCTGGGAGCCAGTTCTTTTGCCAGTGCCTTGGTAAAACTGTTGATTCCGCCTTTGGATGTTGAATAAGCGACTTCCATGGAAGCACCTGCATTTCCCCAGATGGAGGAGATGTTGATAATCTTTCCGCTTTTTTGTGATAGCATGAGAGGAACTGCCAAACGGCTGGTATAGAATACGGAATTTAAATTTGTATTCATAACGTGGTTCCATTCTTCAATAGACATGTCCGACAGCAAACCAATATGGGAAATGCCGGCATTGTTGATGACTGCATCTATTTGTGTAAGGCCATCAAATATAGAAAAAACAAATGCAGGATCACCCATATCCCCGATGAAAGGAATGCAGGTAACCGGATAAGCACTTTCCAATTCTTCTTTTAATGAAAATAATTCTGATTTTGAATTTTTACAGGTAAGCAGCATTTTATCAAAATGAGGTGCGCAAGCCTTAGTAATGGCACGTCCAATACCACGGGAAGCACCTGTTATCAAAATTGTTTTTGTGGTTGTGTTCATAATAAAGTCCTTTATTATACAGATTCAGTTCTTGAATGAGAATAGAAAATCTATTTTTCAAAAAAGAAATTCCTATTTTCACAGGGAATTGAATTGATTATACTATAAGAAAAGTATTTTTTCTACAAGAAGCCAGATAATGAAAAGAAAGGCTAAACAAGAAAAACGGAGAAATAAATAGTAGTAAGATACAGGAAGGAATTAGAATGAGTGAAAACTGGGCAATTAAACTGGCATTGAAACTGCCGGTTATTGGGTATCGATTAAAACAGGCACATTACGATCTTTTGACAGAGACAGGAGAAGAACTGCTTGCTGAAAATGTGAGCGCATGGCAGGTATATCCACGACCACAGATGAAGAGGGAAGAATATTACATTTTAAATGGTACATGGTCGCTGGATGGACAAAATATCTGTATGCCATTTCCACCCCAGGCATTTTTATCCGGTTTTCAGGGAAAAGTAGGAAAGCAACTGACCTATGAAAAGAAATTTAAACTTCCGGATGCTTTTACAAAAGAAAGGGTTCTGCTTCATTTTGGTGCGGTGGATCAGATTGCAGTGGTGTATGTAAATGGAAAAGAAGTGGGATACCATGAAGGTGGATACCTGCCGTTTTCCTGTGATATTACAGATGCTGTTATAAAAGAAGAAAATACGTTGGTTGTAAAGGTGACGGATACATTGTCACATGATTATCCGTATGGCAAACAGAAAAAGAAACGTGGCGGCATGTGGTATACGCCGGTCAGTGGAATATGGCAGACAGTATGGTTGGAAAATGTGCCGGCTCAATATATTACTGATGTGAAGTTGACACCGGATTTGAACGGCGTGGATATAGAGGTGAATGTGCAGGCAGCCACAGCATTGAAAGGTGCTGGATTCGCATTGGAAAAAGAAGAGGATAATGCCGGAGAATATAAAGAAGGCTTCACCATTGAACTGACCTTGGAAAATGGTCAAAAGGTACAACGGCAGTTTGAAGGAAATCATGGTCGTTTGGATCTTACACAAATCAAATTAGAAGATGGGAGCAATTACCAGCCTGTTCTTTGGACCACGGAAAATCCACATTTGTATTCCCTGTGTATTCTGACCAAAACAGATTCAGTAGAATCTTATTTTGCATTACGTACTATTAATATAGAAGAAAAAGATGGAAAACAAAGAGTATGCCTGAATGGTGAACCGATTTTTTTACATGGAGTATTGGATCAGGGATATTACAGCGATGGCATTTATCTGCCTGCAAAACCGGAAGAATATGAAAAAGATATTCAACGGATGAAGGAATTAGGGATTAATCTCCTGCGCAAACATATTAAAGTGGAACCGGAATACTTTTATTATGCCTGCGACCGCATGGGAATGTTAGTGATGCAGGATATGGTAAACAATGGACCATACTCGTTCTTTTTTGATACAGCTCTTCCAACTATTGGATTGAAGAAACGAAAAGATACAAAAGGAAATATACAAGGAAAGAGAAAGGAGTTTTTTATCAAACATTCCAAGGAGACCATAGATCATTTATATAATCATCCAAGCATAATTGCTTATACTATTTTTAATGAGGGCTGGGGACAATTCCATAGTGATGCCTTGTATGAAATGGTTAAAGAATGGGACCCAACAAGGATTGTGGACTCTACATCGGGCTGGTTTGCACAGGAAAAAAATGATTTTGACAGTGAGCATATTTATTTTAAGGTCATTGAACTTTTTCCAAAGAAGCGTCCGCTCTTTGTATCGGAGTGTGGTGGATATACCATGGCAGTGAAAGGACATATGTACAGCCGTTTTGCCAGTTATGGATATGGTACATGTGAAAACAAAGAAGTGTTGACAAAAAAGATTGCCCATATGTATGAAAACATGATTCTTCCATTTATAAAGGATGGTGTATGCGGCTGCATTTATACGCAGTTAAGTGATGTGGAGGATGAGATAAATGGCTTATATACGTATGACCGAAAGGTTTGTAAAGTGGATAAAGATAAAATGCGTAAATTGGCAGATGTTGCCAAATCTAGTACTTTAGTTGACAAGATGAAGATGTAGTGCTATATTTGTAACAGTTGTAATAAATTTGTAACAAATTAAATGAGGTACTATATGACAAAATTTGCAGGTAAGACTGCGATTTGTACCATGGCGGCGGCACTGTTTTTTATGAATAGTGGGATAACGGCAGGTGCAACCGGACTTACTTCGATTCTTCCAGCAGCAGGCCTTGGGCTGGAATTAGAAGAAGGTCAGTCCGTTAAAGTAGTAAAAGAAGAGGCAATTAATAAAGTAAAACAAAATAATACATCCACGGGCGAAACAGTTTCTGAGAATGATTTAACCGTTTTGGAAAATACATCGATAACGTTGGATAAGGAAATTGTAGAACCGATTGACACAGAAGCGTTGTTAGAAGCAGCGGCTCAGGCAGATGCTTTGGCTGAAGAAGAGCAGTTTAAGTCTTTAGTGATTGCGCAGGTAAATGATTATGTAAATGTCCGTGATATTCCAAGTGAGGAAGGGGAAATCGTTGGTAAATTATATGACGAATCCGTTGGACATTTCATTGAAGAAGAAAATGGCTGGTATAAGATTACATCCGGCAATTGTACTGGTTATGTAAAAGGTGAATATTGTGTGACCGGTGAAGATGCCGTGGAATTGGCAAAAGAAGTTGGTACCCGTATTGCTACGGTAAACACAACGACTTTAAAGGTACGTGAAGAGCCGAGTATGGAAGCCAGTGTACTTGGTCTTGTTCCAATTGAAGATGAATTAGTTGTAACAGAAGAATTGGACGGCTGGGTTAAAGTAGATATCGAAGAAGGTTTTGGTTATGTTTCCACAGATTATGTAACACTTTCTACAGAATTTGTAGAAGCGGAATCTAAGGAAGAAGAAGAAGCCAGATTAGAGAAAGAACGAAAAGCAAGAGAAGAAGCAAATGCAGCAGCTGCAAGAGCACAGGCAGAAAGAAGTTCAAGCAGCAGTTCGAATACACCGGTACCAACCGTAAGTGGCAGTGGAACCGGAACAGATGTAGCAAACTTTGCATTACAGTTTGTAGGTAATCCATATGTATATGGTGGAACTTCCCTTACAAACGGTGCTGACTGCTCAGGATTCGTTATGAGCGTATATGCTAACTTTGGTGTGTCACTTCCACATTCATCTGCAGCAGATCGAAATGTTGGTTATGATGTTGGCGGCATTCAAAATGCACAGCCAGGTGATATCGTATGTTACTCTGGACACGTAGCAATTTATATTGGCAACGGACAGATCGTACACGCATCTACCTCCAAGACAGGTATCATTGTATCAAATGCAACCTACCGTCAGCCATTATGTGTACGTCGAATCTTCTAAGAATATTGAATTGTTGTAATTTAATACAGATATTATAAATGGACTCGTACAGAATTACGGGTCCATTATTTTTGAGGTCATATGGTGAGTGGATTAGGAGGGGCTGTGGTCACAAACAGGGCACCACAGCCCCTCATCCCAACCACCCACCATAGACCCACTTGGTCAGTGGATAAATTGACCGAATTGGTTCATTTTGAAATGTCAAATGAATTGTTTTTATTTGTCTGAATCTATTTTTTGCAACATTTTTTGGTAAAAAAATAATTAATTGTGCAATTTAGACAAAAAATGTTGAAAATTGGAAAAAGGTAAAAATGAGTATAAAAAAGATATCCACAATCAAAAAGCCTAAAATTGGCGGAGTTGCTAGTTATACACGAAGTTATACACATTATGCACATTTTAAAACTTGAAAAAAGGACAAGATTTTTGTCGAATTTTTGAACAAACGTTTTGTGAAGATGTAATAAAAATCAAAATTTCTCGAAAAAGACTTGAATTTGTCGAAGAATGAAAAAAATAAAAAAATTATAAAAACTTTCAGAAAATTTACCATTTTATAGACAAATGGTTAGAAAATGTGGTAAAATCAGAGTACATTAACAGAGAACCAGCGTTAATGGAGTCTAGGAACAGAAGGGATGATTATTTATGAAATTTATAATCACGGGAAGAAACATTGATGTAACACCTGGTCTTAAGAGTGCAGTGGAAGATAAGATCGGTAAGCTGGAAAAATATTTCACACCGGAGACAGAAGTACATGTTACATTAAGCGTTGAGAAGGACAGACAGAAGATCGAAGTTACCATTCCAGTGAAGGGTACCGTTATTCGTTCCGAACAGATTAGCAGTGATATGTATGTATCTATTGATTTAGTAGAGGAGATTATTGAACGCCAGTTAAAGAAATATAAGAATAAGCTGATCGAAAGACAGCAGGGCAGCCATTATTTAAAACCTGAATTTATTGAAAAAGAGTACTCCGAGGATGATGAAGTAACCATTGTTCGTACTAAGAAGTTTGATATCAAACCGATGTATGCAGAAGATGCCTGCATCCAGATGGAACTGACAGGACATAACTTCTTTGTATTCTGTAACGCAGAGACGGATCAGGTAAACGTAGTGTATAAGAGAAAAGGAAATACCTACGGCTTGATTGAACCTGAGGTATAAAATTGTATATTGGATTCGTTTAAGCAGCAAAAAGCGGAAGGGTGGAAACATTCTTCCGCTTTTCTAAGTGATGAGAAATATTGAGAATAAAAATGTTTGGTAAGTATTCAGGTGTCGAAGTATGTCAAAAAGCAGAATTGTACGTATGAAAATACATTGCAAAAGACCTTGTGCTATGGTACAATTTATGTGTTGAAATGTGATAAAAAAATAACAATCTTATAAATATGAAAGGAGTCATTAAAAATGGCAAAAAAAGTTGTTTTAGCTGGCGCTTGCCGTACAGCAATCGGAACAATGGGTGGTTCTCTTTCCACAACACCAGCACCTGAACTTGGTGCAATTGTTATCAAAGAGGCATTAAAAAGAGCAGGAGTAGCACCTGAACAGGTTGACCACGTATACATGGGTTGTGTTATCCAGGCTGGTCTTGGACAGAACGTAGCTCGTCAGGCTTCTATCAAAGCTGGTTTACCAATCGAAGTACCTGCAGTTACAGTTAACGTTGTTTGTGGTTCTGGTCTTAACTGTGTTAATATGGCTGCACAGATGATCCAGGCAGGAGATGCAGACATCGTTGTTGCAGGTGGTATGGAAAACATGTCTATGGCTCCTTATGCTATGAAACAGGCTCGTTTCGGATATAGAATGAACAATGGTACATTAGTAGATACCATGGTTAACGATGCATTATGGGATGCATTCAATGATTACCACATGATCAAAACTGCTGATAATGTAGCAGAGCAGTGGGGACTTACAAGAGAAGAATTAGATGAGTTTGCATTAAACAGCCAGAAGAAGGCAGAAGCAGCTCAGGCTTCAGGTGCTTTCGATGCTGAAATCGTACCTGTAATGATTAAGAAGAAAAAAGAAATGGTAGAATTCAAAGTTGACGAAGGTCCTCGTCCAGGTTCTACAATCGAAGGTCTTGCTAAACTTCGCGCAATTAATCCAGACGGATATGTTACAGCTGGTAACGCTTCCGGTATTAATGACGGTGCAGCTGCAATTGTTGTTATGAGTGAAGAAAAAGCAAAAGAATTAGGTGTTAAGCCAATGGCTACATTCGTAGCTGGTGCACTTGGTGGTGTAGATCCTTCTATCATGGGTGTTGGTCCTGTTGCTTCTACAAAGAAAGTATTAGACAAAACAGGCATGAAGATCGAAGACTTCGATATCATCGAAGCAAACGAAGCTTTTGCTGCACAGTCTATCGCAGTTGGACGTGACTTAGGAATCGATGTTGAAAAACAGCTTAATCCAAACGGTGGTGCTATTGCACTTGGACATCCGGTTGGGGCTTCTGGATGCCGTATCCTTGTTACACTGCTTCATGAAATGGAAAAAGCAGATGCTAAGAAGGGTCTTGCTACATTATGTATCGGCGGCGGTATGGGCTGCTCTACAATCGTAGAAAGAGAATAATAAAGCCTGGCTTGTGTGCCATGGCGGAAGGGGAGGGATTGATATATTCCATAAAAAACACGCTCTCGCTCGACTTTACACGCAGCGGTACTAAGCTCGAAAGAACCTCGCTAAGTACCGGCGTGCGCAGACGTTTTTTTATCAGAATATATCAATCCCCTCGCTTGCGTAATGGAACGCAAGGACCATGCTATTATTTATATGAGAAAATACATAATTCTATATTAAAAAAGGAGAACAAACATGGAATTTGTTGTTTACGAACAGAAAGGTGCTGTTGGTATCGTTACTATCAGCCGTGAAAAAGCATTAAATGCTCTTAATTCAACAGTATTAGAAGAATTAGACGCTACATTTGATGCTATTAATTTAGATGAAGTTAGATGCGTTATTTTAACAGGTGCAGGACAGAAGTCATTCGTAGCTGGCGCTGATATCGGAGAAATGAGCTCTCTTACAAAAGCAGAAGGCGAAGCATTTGGTAAAAAAGGTAATGATGTATTCTTAAAGATTGAAAACTTCCCAGTTCCAGTTATCTGTGCAATCAATGGATTTGCATTAGGTGGGGGATGTGAAATCGCTATGAGCTGTGATATCCGTATCTGCTCTGACAACGCTGTATTTGGACAGCCAGAAGTTGGTTTAGGAATCACACCAGGTTTCGGTGGAACACAGAGACTTGCACGTTTGGTTGGCCCTGGAATGGCTAAACAGATGATTTACACAGCAAGAAATATCAAGGCTGATGAAGCTTTCCGTATTGGTCTTGTAAATGCTATCTATACACAGGAAGAATTACTTCCAGCAGCAGAAAAAATGGCAGCAGGTATTGCTAAGAACGCTCCTATTGCTGTTCGCAACTGCAAGAAAGCAATCAACGAAGGTTTAGATCTTGCAATGGACAAAGCTGTTGAATTGGAAGAAAAATTATTCGGTGACTGCTTCGAAACAGAAGATCAGAAATATGGAATGGCATTCTTCTTAGATAAGAACAAAGAAAAAGTAAAAGAACCATTTAAGAACTGCTAGTCATTGTGAAATGACCTACAGAAAGTAGTAAGTTTTAAAGAGGAACCCCCTCTTATAACAATAAAATTCAATTCAATTTAGGAGGAACAATCATGAAGGTTGGTATTATTGGTGCCGGTGCAATGGGTCAGGGTATTGCAAAAGCATTTGCTCAGACAGAAGGTTATGAAGTTGCTCTCTGCGACGTTAAGAAAGAATGGGCAGAAGGCGGAAAAGACAAAATTGCTAAAGGCTATGCTAAATTAGTAGAAAAAGGCAAAATGACACAGGAAACAGCAGACGCTATCGTTGCAAGAATCACTCCTGGTTTAAAAGAAGACCTTTGTGCAGACTGCGATTTAATCGTAGAAGCTGTATTTGAAAATATGGAAGTTAAGAAAACAACTTTCGCAGAACTTGATAAGATTGCAAAACCTGAATGTGTATTTGCATCTAACACATCAAGCCTTTCAATCACAGAAATCGGTAACGGTTTAACACGTCCGATGATTGGTATGCATTTCTTCAATCCTGCAGACCGTATGAAATTAGTAGAAGTTATCGCCGGTGTTAACACACCTGCTGAAACTGTAGAAACAATCAAGAAGATTTCTGAAGAGATCGGTAAGACACCTGTACAGGTTAACGAAGCTGCAGGTTTCGTTGTAAACCGTATCTTAATCCCAATGATCAACGAAGCTGCTTTCATTAAGATGGAAGGTGTTTCTGATATCGCTGGTATCGATTCTGCTATGAAACTCGGTGCAAACCACCCAATGGGACCATTAGAATTAGGTGATTTCGTTGGTCTTGATATCTGCCTTGCAATCATGGACGTTCTTTACAATGAAACAGGCGACAGCAAGTATCGTGCATGTCCACTTATCCGTAAGATGGTACGTGGCGGTAACCTTGGTGTTAAGAGTGGTAAAGGATTCTATGTATACAACGCTGACAGAACAAAAACACCTGTTGATGCTCAGTAAATAAAACGCTCCGCGTGGATGCAGGAGCAATGTTGCGCCTGCATCCATTGTTCGGCGTGAGAGTTCGCAAGTGAACTCTTATTATTATATATAACTTTTAATGGAGGAAAGAATCATGAATTTTTCTTTAAGCAAAGAACATGAAATGGCGAGAGGCCTTTTCAAAGAATTCGCTGAAGCAGAAGTGAAGCCACTTGCTCAGGAAGTGGATGAAACAGAACAGTTCCCAAGAGGCACTGTTGAAAAAATGGCAAAAGTTGGATTTTTAGGAATTCCTGTTCCAAAGGAATACGGCGGACAGGGTTGTGATCCTTTAACATACGCTATGTGTGTAGAAGAACTTTCAAAAGTTTGCGGTACAACTGGCGTTATCGTTTCTGCTCATACATCATTATGTTGCGATCCAATCCAGACATATGGTACAGAAGAACAGAAACAGAAATACTTAGTTCCACTTGCAAAAG
>CAZHGE010000039.1:0-24562 GCA_964531805.1 uncultured Lachnospiraceae bacterium | reverse complement strand
CAACTATGCAAATGACTTTGTGAAAAAGGTGAATACATATATTGAAAATAATATGTTTCCTGGGCGGGATGTGCTTTTTACATACGAGTCGCAGACAAATCCTTTAGAAATCAGTGCAATTAAGATGTTGGTGGAGGATATTAGGAAAAACTGACAAGATAATTACAAGTTTCTAATTATTGTCTTTTCCCACAATTTCCCGTATAATCATATCGTGTGAAAAAGATTTGCGGCTGTGTTGCGAACTGTGGAACAGAGTTTTGCAGGTGCATGCGGACGCCTTATTTCACGATGTACAAGAGTATGTGTTGTATGGGGAGCGTTATGAATAAAAGCGAATGGCAACAAATTGGAGAAGATATAAAGAAACAAGTTCAGCACGCAATTGATACGAATGATTTTAGTGAGTTGAGTAAAAGCATTGGTGAGACCGTGAATCTTGCAGCTAATGATGTGAGTAAAAGCCTTAATGATGTAGGAAAAAGCATCAATGACATTGGCAAGAGCATAAATGATGCAGTAAACGATGCGGCAGGAAGTTTTCAGAAGGGAATGCAGCAGACTTCTGCACATAGTTACAAAACGGACAAGGCGAATGCACACTTGCATGAACGTCAGGTAGAAAATAGACGTCAGGAGAGATCGGTATATTATCGCAAACCCAATCTACGGCCGGACCCGAAATTATTTAATAACACACCTAAAGGAAGTGTTTCAGGTCTTGTATGGATGGTGCTTGGATTCGGTGCAATGGGAATTTCCTGTTTGGCTGCTGTACAGGGAGCACTGGGAATTTTGACCGGAGTAGAGACAGTTACCGCATTGGCATTGCCGATTACCACTGCCACAGCAGGCGGTGTTTTGGGAACATACGGAGCCGGCGTGACAAGAAGAGTAGAACGCTTCCGCCGTTATGTAGATATGGTAAAGGATAAACTTTATTGTTCTGTTGAGGATATGGCGGGGAAAATAGGAAAAAGTAAACGGTATGTCCGCAGAGATTTAAAACGCATGATGCGTAAAGGTATGTTTTTGCAGGCGCATATGGATAAGAAAGAGACTTGTTTTATTGCCAGTGATGCGATGTATGAACAGTATCAGTTGACACAGAAACAATATGAACAGGCAAAACTGGAAGAAAAAACACAGACTGAAAATAATACAAATTCGAAAAAACAGACAGAAACGGATACTGTAAAGACAGAAAATGTAGACAGCAGGGTAACAAAGGTCTTAGAAGAAGGCAGAGAATATATCCGTGTGATACGTAAATGCAACGATGAAATTCCAGGCGAGGAGATGTCTGAGAAGTTGGATAAACTGGAACTGCTTGTGACCCGCATTTTTGCAAGGGTAGAAGAAGAACCGGAACTGGCATCGGATATGCAGAAGATGTTAAATTATTATCTTCCAACAACACAGAAGTTGTTAGAGGCATATAGAGATTTGGATAAGCAGGATGTGGAAGTAAAAAATATTTCTGAAACAAAACGTGAAATTGAAAAGACGGTAGATACCATAAACAGAGCATGTGAAGAATTTCTGGATGAATTGTTCAGAGACCGTGCATGGGATATTCAGTCAGATATATCGGTGCTTAATACCATGCTGAAGCAGGATGGTTATATAAAATCAGATTTTGATAAAGGGGGAAAGGAGTCATAAGATGAGCGAAGTAAAAGAAAGTGTACCAACTTTAGTGTTTGGAGAAGTGTTGGATGAAAAACAGATGTTAGCAGAAACAGAACCAAAGCAGGAATTAAAAGAGCAGTTGGATGAAACCATGTTAACGGATGAAGAAAGAAAAATGGTGGAGGATTTCAGTAATCAGATTGATCTGCACAATTCCAATGCTATTTTGCAGTATGGTGTGGGAACACAGAAGAAGATGGCGGACTTTTCAGGAGATGCTCTTGAAAATGTTAAGACAAAGGATTTAGGCGAAGTAGGTGAAATGCTTTCTGGTGTAGTAGCGGAACTTCGTGATTTTGATGAGGAGCAAAAAGGTTTCTTAGGTCTTTTTAAGAAAACATCCAATAAAATCGATGCATTAAAAGTAAAGTATTCTAAGGCAGAGACTAATATTGCCAGAATATGCGATGCATTGGAACAGCATCAGGTACAGCTTTTGAAAGATGTGGCAGTACTGGATAAAATGTATGATTTAAACTTGACCTATTTTAAGGAATTATCCATGTATATTCTTGCAGGAAAGAAGAAACTGCAGAAGACAAGAGAAACCGAACTGGCTGAATTGTTAGCAAAAGCGAGAACCAGTGGTCTTCCGGAAGATGCACAGGCGGCAAAGGATTTAGAGGCGCTTTGTGACCGATTTGAAAAGAAAATTCATGATTTGGAATTAACCAGAATGGTATCCATTCAGACAGCTCCACAGATTCGTTTGGTACAGAACAGTGATACCATGATGATTGAAAAAATTCAGTCAACGGTAGTCAATACGATTCCTCTTTGGAAAAGCCAGATGGTACTTGCACTTGGTGTAAGTCATGCGGAGCAGGCAAGTAAAGCACAGAGAGAAGTTTCTGATATGACAAATGAACTTCTTAAGAGAAATGCAGAAACTCTTAAGATAGCAGCAGTTGAGAGTGCAAGAGAATCTGAACGTGGTATCGTAGATATGGAAACTTTGAAAAATACCAATGCTTCTTTAATTTCTACCTTGGATGAAGTGATGAAGATTCAGGCGGACGGAAGAGCCAAGAGAAGAGCGGCTGAAATTGAAATGCAGAACATGGAAAATGAGTTAAAGCAGAAACTTCTTGAAATCAGTAGTAAATAAGAGTAAGAACAATGAAGACCGGACAGCCTATAACTGTCCGGTCTGTTTTATATGATATAATGATTTACGAATGATACTATAGTCCAATATTATTCTGCTTATTTTCAGAAAATATCTATAAAATGCATAGAAATAACTGACAAAACAATAAGGTTATGGTATAATACACCCATATAAATGATAAATCGTTTTTTGTGTACGGTTTATGATTAGAAGTAACAAATGACAGCAGGGTTCATAACAGAAATGGGGTGTAGTTATGACATACGAAGAATTGGTAACCAAAGTAAAAGAAGCAACGAAGAATGCAAGAGTCAGTAAGACAGTCGGTCATGTTGCATTCCAGTTCAATGTAAGGGGAGAAGGAGAGGGTGCATTTTATCTTGAAATTTGTGACGGCAGAATCAATGTTGAGCCTTATGAATATTATGACAGGGATGTAATTATTGAAACAACTGCAGATGTGTTGATACAGATGTTAGAAGGCGGATTACTTCCTAGAATTGCATTTGCAAATGATCAGTTGAACGCTTATGGCAATGTGGATCAGTTAGAAGTACTGCCTTTCGGATGTGATAAGGCAAAAGCTTAAAATAAAGAATAGGTAATTTGACAAAGTCTATAAAATGAAATGAATGTATTTTGTTTGGTTGAATTTGTAAGAAGAGGTGGTACACAGCATGTGGTACCACCTCTTTTGCAAGGAAGCCATTTCGCCGATGAAAAGTAATAAAAATGTAGAATTTATTGATAATGTAGTGGATAATGTTGATATATTCAGAAAACTTTTGTAAAATAATCTACAAGGGTTCTAAAGTGGAGGTTACAGATATGAATAAAAAGCAATCAAAAGAAAAACAGATGATGACACCTGAAAAGATTTATAAAATTATGCAATGGCTTCCTGTAGCAGTTGCATCCATTTTCTTTTTGATTAATTTGATAAAAGGTAATACACCCGCTATTATTGTAATCGGTCTTTGTCTTGTGGCATTTATCGGAGTTTCCATTATTTCGAATAAACGTAATTTAGATTTGTACAAGAAAGAATATATTTTGGCAGTTGCATTACCAACGCTGGTATTCATGATTTCACTTTTCAGCGGAGCATCTTATAGTGATGACTTTCCGCTGTTTCTTGCTGTAATTGCCATGACGGGTATGTTTTTGGAACCTCAATTTACCAGAACACAGATGGTATTAGTAGATGTATACCTTGTAATTATGTATATTATTCATCCGGAAAAATCAGGAGGTTTGTCCCAGTACATATTATGTGCTGCATGTTTTACACTGGCGGCGGCATTATATTATCAGGTAATTAAACGAGGAAGGGCATTTATTCAGATTAATGATAATCGAGCAAAAGAGTCAGAGACTCTTTTGAATTCAGTTAGAAGCATGGGGACGGAGTTGCAGCATGATTTTGAACAGTCTGCATCTAAGATTAATATGAGTACCCAGGGATTGCAGAAAGAATCTGCTAATATAGCACGAGGTGCTGGTGAAGTTTCAGATGGATGTAATGTCGTTTTAGGAAAACTCAAAGAAACAGAAGAGCAGATTGGTCAAATGAATGAAGGGGTACGGACTTTTGAAGAAGCATTGCATGAGAATAGAAGCAATGTGGAAGCAATGAGACGTCAGGTTGATGCGGTGAGTGAGACGATCAGCGAATCCAGTGCAACATTCCGGACAATGGAAGAACAGATGAAAGAAATTGCAGGAATTGCCAGACAGATCAATGATATTTCATTTAAATTGACCATTCTTTCCTTAAACGCATCTGTGGAAGCGGCACATGCCGGCGAGGCTGGTTCAGGTTTTGAAGTAGTGGCAAATGAAATGAGAGCATTGTCAGAAACCAGTGCTGGATTTTCATCTCAGGTATCGGATGTTGTAAAAGAACTGCTTGCAAAGGTGGAAATGACTTCCCAGAGGGTGGCAAGCAGTGATGAAGCATTGACAGAATCAGAAGAAACTATGTCAGCGCTGGCAGGTAGTTTTGATCGTCTAAATGAGCAATTTGAAGTTTTGTATGGTAATATTGAAAATCAGAATAATAATGTGAATCAGATTCATTATATTTTTGGAGAGTTGAATCATAAGGCAGCACAAATGCACAGCAGTTCCCTAGCCAATGAGGGTGCTGTGGAAAATATAGTGGATGCGATGACAGTATTTAGTGATAACGTTGGGAAAATCGTAAAAAATACGCAGGATATTTGATAGAGTAAGAGAATGTAAAAAAGGATGATATACATGTAAAATGAAATTTATTTACGAAGAGGAATTAAAAGCATACATGCAGGAAAAAGGAAAGAAAAATATTATTGTAGAAGTGGTTACGATCAACAATTCTGAGATTGAGATCAGCGAACTGCATGTGCATTTTGTGGACGACAGACAGACGGAAATCTTTAAGAAAAAGCATCGCTATCGTGGTATAGAAACCGAAATGGGAGAAGTACTGCTTCCTCATTACAAACTTAATTATGATGAGGAGATTGTGTTTGGTTTAAAGAAGCTTTTATGTTTTAGAAGTATTTCGTATAAAGGAATTACGCAATAGAAGATAGGAAAGTAGAAAAGACCCTGAAAGGAATTATCTTAGAAAACTAAGGCGTTCGTTTCAGAGTCTTTTTTGATTGAATATAATGAGAGGACTTTTTATGCCCGTTTCATTCCCACAATTGCATCAATTTTGTCTAATTCTTCTGTAGTAAATGAAGTGTGCCCAACGATTTTGATATTATCTAGAATCTGCTCTGGTTTTGAGGCACCAATAAGGACGCTGGTTACCATATCGTCTTTTAATACCCAGGAAAGTGCCATCTGGGATAATGACTGTCCACGTTCAGCTGCTAAGTCATTTAACTGTCTAATCTGGCGCAGAGTATCTTCCGTGAGAGCATTTTCTGTTAGGAAACGTCCGTCCGTCATAATACGGCTGTCAGCAGGGATACCGTTTAAGTAGCGGTTGGTTAATAATCCCTGAGAAAGAGGAGAGAAGGCTATAATACCTTTTCCAAGGCGGTTAGAAGTTTCTTTTAACCCATTTTCCTCAATTGTTCTGTTGATGATGGAATAACTGTTTTGGTTAATGATAAATGGGCAGTGCATTTGGTCTAGAATTGCTGCTGCTTTTTCTAAAGTTGGTCCATCATAATTGGATAATCCTACATAAAGTGCTTTTCCGCTTTGAACAATAGAAGCAAGTGCCCCCATGGTTTCTTCTAAAGGAGTATCCGGGTCCATGCGGTGATGATAGAAGATATCAACGTAAGGAAGTCCCAGACGGGAAAGGCTCTGATCAAGACTAGAGATCAGGTATTTGCGGCTGCCCCAGTCACCGTAAGGGCCTTCCCACATGCCGTAACCGGCTTTTGTAGTAACTAGGATTTCATCGCGGTATGCAGCTAATTCTTCTTTTAAAATTTTACCAAAATTACGTTCGGCGCTTCCTGCTTCCGGGCCGTAGTTGTTGGCAAGATCAAAGTGGGTAATGCCATTGTCAAAAGCAGTAAAACACATGGCCTTCATATTCTCATAATTGCCTGTGTCGCCAAAATTGTGCCATAATCCCAAAGAAACCAGCGGCAGTTTTAAACCGCTTTTTCCACTGCTTTTATAGGTCATGGAATCGTATCGTGTAGCATCTGCTGTGTAACTCATGTTAACCTCCTATTGTACGTGAATGCATTATGATAAATAATGAAAGTCACCGTATAAATATTTTATAAAATAGTATAACATTACAAGGGGGATAAGATAAAGTAGTATTGTTTATTTGAAGAGTGTTTTTTATTAATAGAAAGTTAATATTTCTTAAGTTGCCAAGCACATAGGCCTTATGATACAATACCGAAAGCAATTGTAAGAAAGTGTAAAAAGAGAACGAATCTTTCTTTGCTTTTGGTAATATCTATAGCAAAGTTTTTAGAGAAAGGATTAAGAATATGTTGACTAAATATCTTATTGCGTTTTTTGTTTCCATGGTTCCGTTAATTGAACTTAGAGGGGCAGTTCCGTATGCAATCCTTATGGGATTACCAGTAATACCTTCTTATATCATTTGTATTATTGGTAATATGCTTCCGATGCCGTTTATTTTCTTTTTTGCAAGAAAGGTTTTGGAATGGGGAGCAGACAAGCCGGTAATTGGAAAGTTCTTTAGTTTCTGTTTAAACAAAGGCAGAGCCGGTGGTGAAAAGTTAAAGAGTAAAGCTGGAAGAGGATTATATTTTGCACTGTTTTTATTTGTTGGTATTCCACTTCCGGGAACAGGAGCATGGACAGGTACTCTGGCTGCCAGCATCCTGGATATGGACTTTAAAAAGAGTGTACTTGCGGTTATGGCAGGTGTTGTTCTTGCTGGTATCATCATGGGGGCAGGCGCAGGTATTGTAGCATTTTTCTTATAAGGTAAGAGTGTGTTTGTGGTTTGCAGCAGTAGTGCTGATTAATTAAAATGAGAGATAATAAGAGGTCTGTGGATGAGATTATTCCACAGACCTTTTTATACTATTAAGAGACTATTTAAAACTTAGCGTTGCTTTACTATTGTATTTCTACCTGATATTTTTCTAAAAACCCTTCTGTATAATGATACTTTCCATCTTCCGTAAAAAAGAACCCGTCCGCGTAATCCAGTGATTCTAACAGTGCCAACCCTTTTTCCAATCCCAGCGAAAAGCATGTGGTACTTAAGGCGTCTGCATCAGTGGAGGAATCTGTTATAATTGTGACGGCAGTCAGTCCGTTCTCAATAGGATAGCCATTGGTGCTGTCTAAAAGATGGTGATACAAATGACCGTCCTGTTCAAAATAGCGCTGATAATTGCCGGAGGTTACCACGGATGTGTCGGTAATTTTTAAAGTGGCAGCAGTTTCACTGTTAGTTGCAAACGGTTTTTCAATACCTACAGTAAAAGGTCCGCTTTCTTTTTCACCAATACATAGTACATTGCCGCCCAGATATATTAAGGCGCTGTCTACATCCTGGGATAACAGATATTCCTTAATCCGATCAGCAATGTAGCCTTTGGCAATGGCACCAAGGTCAATACCCATGCCGCCATTAACAGGTGTAGTAAGGGTATAAATGGTTCCCTCTTTGGAAAAAGCTACTTGATTTGGTGCGCTTAGCAGAATGTCATTGCTGTTAACCAGTGGAATGGCTGTACTTATTTTTTTATCAGAAGGAATCGTATTTGAACCATCTGTAAAATTCCAAAGGGATGTCAGTGGTTCCATGGCAATGGAAAAAGCATTGTCTGACAAGGCGGCATATTCTTTTCCAATGGCAATGATGTCATATAATTCAGAAGATATGGTGTAGTAGCCATCTTTGGAAGATGGCAGCAGTCCATTGTTCAGTTTATATAATTCACTGTCCGGATTGGTGCGCGAAAAGAGTAACTCGTATCGGTCACAAAGAGCCATACATTCTTCCAATACATACTCTTTATCTTTGTCATAGATGGTTACTGCTACATAAGTATTCAGTTTGTAGTCGGTTAAAGTAATGGCGTCTTCTGTTATTGAACTCTTTGGGCTGGCAGCGAAAATAATCAGTATGAGTCCAAAGGCAATTACGCCAAGTACCATAAGGATCTTTTTTTTCATACCCATAATTTTATCATGCTATTTCGTGGAATTCTACTGTGAAATATAGTATAATGATGGGCAGTATGAAAACAGAAAATAATAATGATACAAAAAAGAAAAGTAGAAATAGTGTTCTTTTATTCATAGGTTTTATGCTGGTCGCATTGGTGGCTATGATGTTCTTCAGGGAAAGAAGCGGAGAAATGGGGACAACTGCAGTTGTGACTGTGGATGGGGAGGAGCGTTATCGGTGTTCTCTTTTTGTAGAAAAAGAAATTACCCTAGATGATACAAATATACTGGTTATCAAGGATGGAACAGTGGATATGATATCGGCGGACTGCCCGGATCAGATTTGCGTAAAGCATAATCCAATTTCGAAGGTAGGGGAGACGATTATTTGTCTTCCTAATAAAGTTTTGATTACAATAGAGTCATTAAGTGGTAATGAGAAAACAGCACAGGAAGAGGTGGATGTGATTGTTAAGTAGAAAAACTGCATTCTGCGGACTTGTACTGGCACTTGCTTTGATGGCAGGATATGTAGAAAGTCTTATACCAGTTGCAGTTGCAATACCTGGAATCAAACTGGGAGCTGCCAATAGTGTGATATTGATTCTGCTTTATATGGTGGGAGTCAGGGAAGCATTCATCGTTAATATCAGCCGTGTTGTGGTGTCCGGATTTCTATTTGGAAGTATGTCTTCTATCTTATATTCATTAAGCGGTGCTGTTTTGAGTCTTTTAATTATGACATTGTTAAAAAAAACGGACCGATTTTCCGTAAGCGGAGTTAGCGCAGCAGGCGGCGTATTCCACAATATTGGTCAGCTGATGATGGCATGTCTTGTACTAGAAACTGCCGTCGTGTGGTACTACCTGCCGGTTTTGCTCATATCAGGAAGCATCACGGGATTACTGATTGGATTTTTAACCGGAGAGATTAGGAAACGAATTCCAAAAATATAGAGAAGGATGGGAACAAATATGACGTATGAAGAAATGTTAAGCAATGCAAAAACATGTATGGGACCATATTGCAAGGCCTGCGATATGTGCAACGGTAAAGCCTGCCGCAATCAGATGCCGGGACCGGGTTCAAAGGGAATTGGTGATACTGCCATGCGTAATTATGACAAATGGAAAGAAATCCGTGTGAATATGGATTGTTTATGCAAGAAGAAAGATACGGATACTTCAATCACATTGTTTGGAAAAACATTTGATTACCCAGTTTTTGCAGGACCGGTTGGAGCAGTAAATCTGCATTACGGGGATAAATACAATGATATGGAATATAACGATATTTTAGTAAGCGGGTGTGCAAAAGCAGGAATTGCTGCATTCACAGGAGATGGAACGAACCCTGATGTAGTAAAGGCAGCAGCAAAAGCGATTGGAAAAGTAGATGGACTTGGTATTCCAACTATCAAACCGTGGAACAAAGAGACAATCGATGAGAAAATCGCCTTGGTAAAAGAAAGTGGGGCATTTGCTATTGCCATGGATATTGATGCGGCGGGACTTCCTTTCTTAAAGAATATGAATCCGCCAGCTGGTGCCAAATCTGTAAAAGAAATGAAAGAGATTATTGCATCAGCAGGTGTTCCTTTTATTATAAAAGGGATTATGACAGTGGAAGGTGCAAAAAAGGCATTGGAAGCAGGAGCATCCGGTATTGTGGTATCCAACCATGGTGGACGTGTATTAGACCAGTGTCCGGCAACTGCAGAAGTATTGAAAGAAATTGCAGATGCCGTAAAAGGCAGCATGAAAATTTTTGTAGATGGCGGTATCCGCTCAGGTGTAGATGTCTTCAAAGCACTGGCTATGGGTGCGGATGCAGTCATTATTGCCCGTCCTTATGTGACAAGTGTTTATGGTGGCGGAGAGGAAGGTGTAAAACTGTACACGGATAAAATTGGTGCAGAACTGGCAGACACTATGGCAATGTGTGGAGCTGGTAAATTGGATGATATTAATGAGAGTATGGTACGTATTCCGAAAGAATTTTAGAAAATAATATAAAACAAGGTCTGAATTTACAGATATCAGAATGGTTAAAGTTGACACTTTTTACAAAGCAATTTATAATTGAAACGTTGAGCAAGTCTGCGATTTTTATTGATTTTATCAGTTGAAAAGCGGACTGGGAGAATGAGAATTGTAAAATACATGTTGGAGGATGAACATGAAAGCATATGGAGTAAATGAGTTAAGAAGAATGTACCTTGATTTTTTTGAATCCAAGGATCATCTTGCGATGAAGAGTTTTTCATTGGTACCACACAATGATAATAGTTTATTGTTGATCAATGCAGGTATGGCACCACTGAAGCCTTATTTTACAGGACAGGAGATTCCACCACGTAACCGTGTGACTACTTGTCAGAAGTGCGTTCGTACTGGCGATATCGAAAACGTTGGTAAGACAGCAAGACACCTTACATTCTTTGAAATGTTAGGTAATTTCTCTTTTGGTGATTACTTCAAAAAAGAAGCGATTGCCTGGAGCTGGGAGTTTTTAACAGAAGTAGTTGGAATGGAACCGGAAAGATTATATCCGTCTATCTACTTTGAAGATGATGAAGCATTTGAAATCTGGAATAAAGAAATCGGTGTTCCGGCTGAAAAGATTACACGTTTCTACCGTGATGAAAACGGCAAATGTGATAACTTCTGGGAGCACGGCGCAGGTCCTTGCGGTCCTTGTTCCGAGATTTATTATGACCGTGGTGAAAAGTACGGTTGTGGCAAACCGGATTGTAAAGTAGGCTGTGATTGTGACCGTTTCATGGAAGTATGGAATAACGTATTTACACAGTATGACGGAGACGGCAACGGCAATTATACTGAACTTGCCAATAAGAACATCGATACCGGTATGGGACTTGAACGTTTGGCAGTAGTTGTTCAGGATGTACATTCTGTATTCGATATTGATACAATGAAAGCAATCCGTGACCGCATTTGCGAACTTGCAAATGTAGAGTACCAGACAGACGAAGCAAAGGATGTTTCCATCCGTTTGATTACAGACCATATCCGTTCTTCTACATTCCTTATTTCCGATGGTGTTATGCCATCCAACGAAGGTAGAGGATATGTACTTAGAAGATTGATTCGCCGTGCAGCAAGACACGGAAGATTACTGGGTATTAAGGATTTATTCCTTGCAAACTTAAGCCAGACCGTTATTGCGGAGTCTAAGGACGGATATCCGGAATTGGATGAAAAGAAAGCATTTATCCTAAATGTTCTATCTCAGGAAGAGACTAAGTTTGATAAGACAATCGACCAGGGTCTTACTATTTTAGGCGAAATGAAAGACGCAATGCAGAAAGAAGGAAAGACTGTTCTTTCCGGCGAAGATGCATTTAAATTATATGATACTTACGGATTCCCGCTTGATTTAACAGAAGAAATTCTTGCTGAAAGCGGAATGACTCTTGATGAAGCAGGCTTTAAGGCTGCTATGCAGGAGCAGAAGGATAAGGCTAGAAAAGCGCGTAAAGTAACCAACTATATGGGAGCGGACGCAACCGTATACGATGATATTGATGCAAGCGTAACTTCTACATTTGTGGGTTATGACAGATTGACACATTCTTCAAAGATTACCGTTCTTACTACAGAGGACGAAATCGTGGAAGCATTGAGTGATGGACAGGTTGGTACTATTTTTGTGGATGAGACTCCATTCTATGCAACTATGGGTGGGCAGTCTGCGGATACCGGTATCATTACAACAAGTGAAGGTACTTTTGAAGTAAAAGATACGATTAAATTATCCGGTGGTAAGGTGGGACATATCGGTGTTGTTACATCCGGTATGATTAAAGTAGCTGACGTGGCGACTCTTACAGTAGACGCTTCCAGAAGAAGCAATACCTGTAAGAACCATTCTGCAACCCACTTATTACAGAAGGCATTAAGAACGGTTCTTGGTACACATGTAGAACAGGCTGGTTCTTTTGTAGACAATGACAGACTTCGTTTTGACTTTTCTCATTTCTCCGCTATGACAGCAGAAGAACTGAAGAAAGTAGAAGATATTGTAAATGAACAGATTGCAGCGTCTATTCCGGTTGTGACCGATGTTATGACGGTTGACGAAGCAAAAGCAGCAGGTGCTATGGCTTTATTTGGTGAAAAATACGCTGAAAAAGTACGTGTTGTTAAAATGGGCGATTTCTCTATGGAATTGTGCGGTGGTACACATGTAGCTAACACAGGTGTAATCACAACATTTAAGATTCTTTCCGAAAGCGGTGTTGCTGCCGGTGTCAGAAGAATTGAAGCCATCACAGGCAATGCGGTATTTGAATACTATGCACAGATGGAAGCTAAAGTTAATGATGCGGCTAAGTTGTTAAAAGCAACTCCTGCTAATTTACTGGATAAGATTGAACACTTACTCGCTGAAATGAAAGCACTTTCATCTGAAAACGAATCCTTAAAGAGCAAAGCGGCAAAAGAAGCACTTGGCGATGTTATGGACCAGGTTGTGGAAGTGAAGGGTGTAAAATTATTAGCTACAAGTGTGAGCGGTGTTGATATGAACGGACTCCGTGACCTTGGTGACCAGTTAAAAGAAAAACTGGGTGAAGGTGTTGTAGTACTTGCGTCTGACTGCGATGGTAAAGTTAATTTAGTAGCAATGGCAACTGACGGTGCAATGGCAAATGGCGCACATGCCGGTAACCTTATAAAAGGAATTGCAGCACTTGTTGGAGGTGGCGGCGGTGGTCGTCCAAATATGGCTCAGGCTGGTGGTAAGAATCCGGCTGGAATTGATGCGGCAATAAAAGAAGCATCTGTTGTATTAGAAGGACAGATAAAATAAAAACGATTTTGACAACTGATTTGGCAGTAGTATTAAAAAACTGTTATTTTCCAATAATTTATTGTTGACGAATTGAAAAAAATCGTTATAATATTTAATGTGCATGCATTGAATGTATTGTATTGCATTTTATACATGCATAAATAAACCCAAATCAGTCAGTGTTACTAGGAAGGGACTGAAGGGAGGTCAGGTGTAAGACATGTCAAATGTAATCGTTAAAGAAAACGAGACTTTAGATAGCGCATTACGTCGTTTTAAGAGAAGTTGCGCAAAGGCAGGAATCCAGCAGGAGATCCGTAAGAGAGAGCATTATGAGAAGCCAAGCGTAAGACGTAAGAAAAAATCTGAAGCAGCTAGAAAGCGTAAATATAACTAATCGCTATTATGAGAGATAAAAAAGCATCGGTTTACCGGTGCTTTTTTGTTATGTAATTACATATATTTAGACACAGTATCTTGTATTCGGAGGAATACTTACTATGTTAAGTGCTTTGAAAAAATATGTTCTAATTCCGATCATAATGGCAATGATCGTCAGTTTGTGGAAACCTGTGATTGTATATGCAGAGCCGGAAATGGTTGTGGCGAAAGAAACTGTGGATGAAACGACAAATGAAAAAAAGGATGAAATGACAGCTACAATGTCGTCAAATCCTGTGTTGGATGTATTGGTGTCGCCATCTATGATTTTAATGGAGCCTTCTACCGGACAGGTGGTGTATGAAAGAAATGCGGACGAAAGAAGAAGCCCAGCCAGTATTACCAAGATTATGACGCTTCTGGTGATTTTTGATGAATTGGCAGCTGGTACGATTACATTAGAGGATGAAGTAGCAACTAGTGCCTATGCGAAGTCCATGGGTGGTTCCCAGGTGTTCTTAGAAGAAGGAGAAATACAGACAGTAGACACGCTGTTAAAATGTATTGCAGTGGCAAGTGGGAATGATGCCTGTGTAGCGATGGCAGAAAAGATTGCAGGGAGTGAAGCAGAGTTTGTGAATCGTATGAATGAACGGGCTGCTTCTATGGGACTTCAAAATACTCATTTTTGCGACTGCAGCGGATTATCAGACAGTGACGAGCACTATACCTCTGCAAGAGACGTAGCACTTATGTCAAAGGAATTGGTTACGAAATATCCGCAGATATACCAGTATTCTACTATTTGGATGGAAGATATTACTCATGTAACAAAAAAAGGAAGTGAGACATTTACATTGTCCAGTACCAACAAACTTTTAAAGCAATATCCATATGCAACAGGATTAAAAACAGGTTCTACAGACAAAGCAAAATATTGTTTGTCTGCAACAGCCAATTATAATGGAATGGATTTAATTGCCGTAATTATGGGAGCACCGGATCCGACAGCCCGTTTTGGGGAAGCAAAGACTTTGCTTGAATATGGTTATGCAAATTGCAGTCTGTATAAGGATGATGCCAAAATTGCACAGAAAAATGTTCCGGTTTTAGGAGCAATTGAAAAAACAGCAGCCATTGAAGCAGACGGAACTTTTACTTATCTGAATACTACAGGGGCAGATATATCATCTATTACGAAAAAAGTGGAATTGCCGGCTTCTGTAGAAGCGCCTGTGCAGGTGGGAATGCGTGCAGGTGAAATTGGGTATTACTTAAATGAAGAAAAGATTGGTAGTGTAGTACTTAATTTTGCCGAAAATATAGATAAAGCGACTTTCTCAGATTATTTTATTTTATCTTGGAAAGCATTTTTACTGTAAATATGGTACACTGTTGTTGACATTGATTCTAAGGTTGGATTTTACAGAGAAAAAAGTACCCTTTTGTGGTATGAATTGAAAGGACAGCTATGTTGTTACACATTTTGATCGTATTAGGAATTATTGCACTGTTTTTTGTTATTGTAATGTTAGTGGATGGCAATCGTTTTGTGATACGGGAATATACCATTGAAAGTGATAAAATAAAGGATGGTATTGATCTGGTAGTGCTGGCGGATCTTCATAATAAACAGTACGGAGCAGAAAATGCAAAACTGCTTAAGGCACTTGATGAAATAAAGCCACATGTGGTTATGGTGGCGGGAGATATGTTAACAGCAAAACCTGGAAAAGGATATGAACTGGCGGCTTCTTTTATGGAAAGAGTGGCAGGGAAATACCCTGTTTATTATGGATTGGGGAATCATGAATATCGTATGAAAATCTATCCGGAAAATTATGGCACCAAATTTGCAGAATATGTGGATCGGTTGAAAAAAGCAGGGATTTGGGTGCTGGATAATGAATCGGCCCTGATTCAGGTAAAGCGGGAAGAACGTATGACCAATATTCGCGTGAGCGGCGTGTCGATTGAACGGTTTTATTATAAACGTTTTCGCAAAATTTATATGTCCAGTGAATATCTGGATGGCTTAGTAGGTAAAGCGGATGAGGATTCCTATCAGATTCTGCTTGCCCATAACCCGGAGTATTTTGAAACCTATGTGGACTGGGGCGCAGATTTGACCTTATCCGGTCATGTGCATGGAGGGATTATGCGGCTCCCTGTTTTAGGTGGAGTAATATCTCCGAAACTGGTGCTTTTTCCAAAATACGATGGAGGACATTTTATTAGAAAACATTCGCATATGGTTCTCAGCCGTGGTTTGGGAATGCATACGATTCCAATCCGCATTTTTAATCCTGCCGAGTTGGTTGTGGTTCATCTAAAGCCTAAAATGTAGAGTGTTTTTGAAAATGGTATGGTTTGCTGCGTACGGATGTTTGGTTCTTGCAAAACAAGGTGATTCTTAGTAAAATAGGGATTGTGTCACGAAAGGAAAGGATATTGAGAGAATGGCATTATCCGTAAAACTTGAGGCTTTTGAAGGACCTCTGGATTTATTACTGCATTTAATTGATAAGAATAAAGTCGATATTTATGATATTCCCATTGTTATGATTACAGAGCAGTACATGGAATACATCAAGCAGATGGAAACGGAAGATATGAACGTGATGAGTGAGTTTTTACTTATGGCGGCGACTCTTTTGGATATCAAATGCAAGATGCTTCTTCCGGCTGAAGTGAATGAGGAAGGGGAAGAGGAAGATCCAAGAGCTGAACTGGTTCAGAAATTGTTGGAATACAAGATGTACAAATATATGTCCTATGAATTAAAGGACAGACAATTCTCTGCGGAAAGAAGTATGTACAAGGAACCTACGATTCCGGATGAGATCAGAAAGCATCAGGCGCCTCTTGATTATGAAGTACTGCTGGGTGATATGAATTTACAAAAACTTCATAAGATTTTCAAAGAGACAGTAAAACGTAAGGAAGATAAGATTGACCCAATCCGAAGCCAGTTTGGTAAGATTGAAAAGGATGAGATCAATTTGGAAGAAAAGACGTCTTACATAGAAAGTTTTGTAGCGGAAAATAAACGGATTAGTTTCCGGGATCTGTTAGAAAAGCAGAACAGTAAAATGGAAGTAATCGTTACTTTCTTAGTTATTTTGGAGCTGATGAAGGTTGGCGTGATTCAGATTGAACAGAATGAAATATTCGATGATATTATTATTACGTATATGGGGAAACAGGCACAGTCAGTGGTTGGGCTAATCAGTTAATGAATGTAAAAGTGTTTATCAGGCTGAAGAATCAACTGCTGAGGCATATTAAGAATGAGAGTGTAATATGGAACGAGAAAGACAAGAAGCTGTAATTGAAGCGGTATTATTTACGATGGGAGAATCGGTTTCTCTTCACAAACTGGCAGAATTGGTGGAAGATACACCATCGGCTACCAGAAAAATAGTATATGAGATGAAAGAAAAAATGGAAGCATCTAACAGAGGAGTGTCCATTGTAGAACTGGAAAATTCATTCCAAATGTGTACCAAGGTGGAATTTTATGAGGATCTGCTTAAAGTGGCAAGAGCACCTAGAAAGCAGGTGTTATCGGATACGGCATTAGAGACTCTGTCCATTATTGCGTATAAGCAGCCGGTAACCCGTTTGGATGTGGAGAAGATTCGTGGTGTAAATTGCGATCACGCTATCAATCGTTTGATTGAGTATGATCTGGTAAAAGAACTTGGTCGTTTGGATGCACCTGGAAGACCACTGTTATTTGGAACTACGGAGCAGTTTTTAAGAAGCTTTGGTGTGAAGTCATTAGAAGATCTTCCAGAGATCAATCCGGTACAGGTGGCAGAATTTAAGGAACAGGCAGAGCAGGAAGTACAGTTGTCTTTGAATATTTAGAAAAGTCCCTTTGGGGACTTTTTTTATGCTTTTATTTTTTGAATAGGATAAGCTGGTTTCTTCATATTCTATACATGAGAGTGGACGTAGTGTTGGTAGGATATGAAAGAGTTTAAGCGCAAATACAGAATAAAAAAAGGAATTATCAGAGTCTTGATAGCATGCCTGCTTGTAGGAACTGTGTTTTGGAATAGGTATTTGATTCGTGTCGAGGCGGTAGAAATATATCAGCAGGAAGAGACTAAGGCAGCAGATGCGGCGACAGAAATTGAAGAGATAAAGGAAAGTAATTTATATGCGCAGAGTGCGGTGCTAATGGATGCCCGGACCGGTCGTGTTTTATATGAAAAGAATGGAAATGATGTACTGCCCATGGCAAGCACCACTAAGATTATGACACTCCTGGTTGCTTTAGAAGAAGGAAATCTGGAAGATGTAGTTACTGTTTCTTCCTATGCCGCCAGTATGCCGGATGTGCAGTTGAATATACGGGAGGGAGAACAATATTATCTAAAGGATTTGTTGTATTCGCTCATGTTAGAATCCCACAATGATTCTGCCGTGGCAATCGCGGAATGTGTGGCTGGGGATATTGAGTCATTTGCCCAGATAATGAATCAGAAGGCAAAAGAGATTGGTTGTGAGAATACTACTTTTATAACGCCAAATGGACTGGATGCGACTGCAACTATGACTGGGCGTGATGGAACAGAAAGGGAAGTGTTTCACTCCACGACAGCAGAAGATCTTGCTAAAATCATGTCTTATTGTATAACGAAGTCGGAACACAAAGATACTTTTTTGGAGATTACACAGACACCGTCTTATACGTTTTCTGATCTTGATGGAAACAGGTCTTTCTCCTGCCGTAATCACAATTCTTTTTTATATATGATGGATGGTGCTATTTCAGGAAAAACGGGTTTTACCGGAAAGGCGGGCTATTGCTATGTAGGTGCTTTGGAAAGAGATAATAAGACTCTGGTAGTGGCGCTGCTTGCCTGTGGCTGGCCCAATAATAAGACCTATAAGTGGAAGGATACAACAAAATTGATGGAATACGGTCTTGGGAATTATGAGTATTCCAATTTTGATGATGCCTCTGCTGATATACCCAGAAGCGGGAAAATAAAGGTGCTTGACGGACAGACAGAAAAGATTGGTGATACAGCATATGTGGAATGGAAGCGGCCTGGTATGGAGGAAGAGATTCTTCTGCGAAAAGATGAGAAAATTGATTTGGAATGGAGAATCAGTGAAACAATGCAGGCTCCTGTAAAGGCAGGAGACAGTGTCGGTTACATTCGATACATGATTGGTGATGAAGTGCATAAGGAAGAAGAATTGATTTTACAGACTTCCCTGGAACGGATTGATTATGACTGGTGTTTGGAAAAAACAATAGAGCGTTTTCTTTTATTTTAAGATTATTTTCCAGTCAATGTATTTTCATTTCTGCATAAACTAAATTAGTATCAAATTTTGGAGGAAAATGCAGATGTTTAATCCTTTTAACGAAAAACCCATACCGGTAGATAAGTGGTTTATGGACTGGGATACGATGTACCCATGCTCCTACAACAAGGAAACAACTAATCCGTATACCAAGTGCCGTATCGTTTTGATGAATGGTACCGAGTTTGAAGCACAATGGTTTTCCAGAAACTTTTCCCGCCATTGTGATGATAATGATTTAAGAAGAGAATTGGCATTGGTGCGAAGATCTGAACAACAGCAGCAGAAAAGAATTTCCTGTTTAAAACCGAAGAATGAAACGGTTTTAGAGCATACGATTACGTATGAACAGTTAGCGGTGGATTTGACGGCAGTGTTGGCAAAACAGGAGACAGATTGCAATGTAAAAAATGCATTGAATGTTGCATTGTTAGAAGATTTCGACCATTTATACCGTTATTCCAATCTTCTGGATTATGAATATGGTATTTGTCCGGAAAAATTAGTGGGCGGATATACGGAGATTACACCAGCCCGTCCAACGATTTCCGAGCACAGACATCCTAAAGATAGTATTTTCTGCCATATTAATAATGCAACTGCCAGCGTACAGACTAAATTAAACGTGGGTATCATTACAGCGGCAGAGCAGCAGACAATGAACTATTATATGAATGTGGCACCATTTTATGAAAAATCGGATTTGGGACGTCGTTTGTATCAGGAGATTGGTATGATCGAAGAAGAACATGTCAGCCAGTATGAAAGTTTGAAAGATACCAATGCGACGTGGCTGGAAGATCTTTTACTGCATGAATATACAGAATGTTATTTGTATTATTCTTGTATGCAGACAGAATGTGATCCTATGATCCGCCGTATTTGGGAACAGTGCCTGATTCAGGAAATTGCGCATCTTCATAAGGCAAAAGACTTGTTATGGAAATATGAGCACAAAGACTGGATGCAGGTAATTCCATGCGGTGATTTCCCTCAGATTCTTGCCCTTCGTCCAAATGTAGATTATGTGCGTGAAATTATCCGTACCACAACCGGCAATACACAGAAAGAAGAATGTGTGGTACCACTTCAGACCTTGTCTTTAAATGACCGTTTCTTTGAATATCAGAATATAGTGAATCATTCTGTGTGTGAAGTGGCAAGTCATGTAGTAATTGACCGCAGAATTGGAGCAAGAGGAATGGATTATCGTTTTGAAGTGGCTCCAAATCCATTAGAGGAATTACAGAACAGAAGTTGTGATAATACCCAGTTGGCAAGAGAAATATGTGAAACACCGCAGTCTGCTACAGTATGCGGAACAAGTGATGGATGTTGTAAATGTATGATGCAGACAGAGTGTGGAATGGTTACATTTTAGTATTTCATGATATAATAATTAGTGGTATAATAAACGTGTACAAAGGATAAAAGGAGGAAGGATGTATGATTTCAAAAGGTGAGGCGATAACACGCCTTAAAAAAATGGGTGTGATGGTTGCAGATGACCAGTCGATTGTGACCATCCTTCTTCCTTCAGATATTCCCTTAAGTGTAGGAATTAAAGATATTAAAGAAAAATTGAAAAGTATGGATTATGATGCCAGTTTCAGTATACGTCAGAGCAGGGACGTTCAAAGCGAAATGCCAGAGAACGATGCAGAGTTGGATGAGGAAGAACCTTTTGATGAAGAGGATGATATGGAAGCATTGTCAGAGGAAGATTTAAAGGGAAGCCTTCTTTCTATGGATGATGACGGACAGTTTACATTAGGCGGATTTGGACTGGATTTCTAATAAAAGCAAATTCTTGTGAAAAAAGATGTTTTTTGCAAGAATTTGCTTTTTCTTTACCACTTTTTATGCTATACTTTATCAAGTGCGAAAAAAGAGGATATCACTATGCCCATTTTTCGCAGAATAAGTTTCTTTTTTGAATTAATATAAAGATGGAGGGCTTTAAAATGAGTACTACTACACAAGCGAGTCAAAGAATTGGAGCTTTACTCGACGAGAACAGTTTCGTTGAAATCGGCGCGCAGATTACTGCAAGAGCAACTGATTTTAACTTGAAACAAACAGAAACTCCTTCAGACGGTGTTGTGACCGGATACGGAGTGATTAATGGCAATCTTGTGTATGTATACAGCCAGGATGCATCTGTTTTAGGCGGAAGCATCGGTGAAATGCATGCAAAGAAAATTGCAAACCTCTATGATCTGGCTATGAAAACAGGAGCACCTGTAATCGGTCTTATCGATTCTGCCGGACTTAGACTTCAGGAAGCAACAGATGCTTTAAACGGATTTGGTGAAATCTACTTTAAGCAGTCTATGGCATCAGGCGTGATTCCTCAGATTACAGCAATCTTTGGAACTTGCGGCGGCGGTCTTGCTGTTATTCCTGGTTTAGCAGACTTTACATTTATGGAAGGAAGCAAAGCAAAATTATTTGTAAATGCTCCTAACGCATTAGATGGTAATGAAATCAGCAAATGTGATACTTCATCTGCTGCATTCCAGAGCGAAGAAGCTGGATTAGTTGATTATGTTGGAGACGAAGCATCTGTTTTAGGACAGATCCGTGAATTAGTTTCCATGATTCCAGCGAACTGTGAAGTGGATGATTCTTATGTAGAATGTACAGATGATCTTAACAGAGCATGTGCAGAACTTGCGAACTGTGTAGGTGATACATCTATCGCAGCATCTCAGATTTCAGATGATGGTGTATTCTTCGAAACAAAAGCAGCTTATGCCAAAGATATGGTAACAGGCTTTATCAAGTTAAACGGTGCTACAGTTGGTATCGTTGCTAACCGTACAGAAGTTTATGATGAAGAAGGTAATGTGGCAGAGAAATTCGATGCAGTATTATCGGCAAGAGGATGTGAAAAAGCAGCAGAATTTGTTACATTCTGTGACGCTTTCGAAATTCCTGTATTAACATTAACAAATACAGCAGGATTTAAGGCTACAAAATGTTGTGAAAAGAAAATGGCAAAAGCAGTTGCTAAATTAACATATGCATTTGCTAATGCTACTGTTCCAAAGGTAAATGTAATCATTGGTAAAGCTTTCGGAAGCGCTTATGTTGCAATGAACTCAAAAGCAATTGGTGCAGACATGACATTTGCATGGTCAAATGCTTCTGTTGGTATGATGGATGCAAAATTAGCAGCTAAGATTATTTGTGATGGACAGGGTTCAGATGCTATCGATGCATGTGCAAAAGAATATGCTGACCTTCAGAACAATGTAATCAGCGCAGCTAAGAGAGGTTATGTTGACACAATTATCGATGCAGCAGATACAAGAAAATATGTAATTGGTGCATTTGAAATGTTATACACAAAATGTGAAGACCGTCCAGCAAAAAAACACGGTACAGTATAAGAAAGGATGATACTTAATATGAAAAAATTCTTACTAGTATTAGGTATGATCACCTGTATGGCCGGCTTAACTGCTTGCGGTCAGGAAGCAAAAGACTATAGCGCAGATTATCAGATTACAGACGATATGGTGGTTTCCTATGTAGAACAGGAAATTTCCGGTTTTGAATCTATTATCGATCAGGGCGCACAGGCATATGTAGCAGACGATGCTGTAATGTCTAATGCGATTGCCGGATGGGAAAGCGCTTTAGCTGATATGGGTGATTATCAGTCTATCGGAAATGTTACATATATTGTCGATGAAGATGGTATCATGACAATTAATGCAGAAATTAAAGCAAGCAAGAGAGATGCGGATATTGAGTTTATTATGGAATATTCGGTTACAGAAGGTTTTAAGGCAACATCTGTTACGACAACTCCACGCTTTACTTTCGGTGAATTAATGACAAAAGCAGGATTAAATACTCTTATGGGTATGGGTACTGTATTTGCGGTACTGATTCTGATCGCTGTACTTATTTCCTGCTTTAACTTTATTCCAAAGATTACAGCTGCTTTTTCTAAGAAAGATAAAAAAGCAGAAGCGGCAGCGGATAATGCGGTCGCTCAGATTGTAGAGAATGAAGCAGTACAGGAAGAAGATGATTTAGAACTCATTGCCGTTATTGCAGCAGCAATTGCAGCAAGTGAGGGAGCTTCTTCGACAGATGGTTATGTAGTAAGATCAATCAGAAGAATTAGATAATTATTAACGACTCATAGGAGGATTTAAAAATGAAAAATTATACCATTACAGTAAATGGAAACGTATATGACGTAGTAGTTGAAGAAGGAGCATCTACAGGTGCCGTAGCAGCAGCTCCTAAGGCAGCACCAAAGGCGGCTCCTAAAGCAGCTCCAGCAGCAGCTCCTAAAGCAGCAGGCGGCGCAGGAAGCGTTAAGATCGAAGCTGGTGCAGCTGGTAAAGTATTCAAAGTAGAAGCTAAAGTTGGTCAGGCAGTAAAAGCTGGTGATCCAGTAGTTATCCTTGAAGCAATGAAAATGGAAATTCCTGTTGTTGCACCTCAGGATGGTACAGTAGCTAGCATCGATGTTGCAGTAGGTGATCCTGTAGAAGCAGGCGCTACACTTGCTACATTAAACTAGTCGGTAACCAGAACCCTTGGGTTCTATAACATTAGGAGGTCAACGTAAATGGAGTACGTATCAACTACTTTAAGCAATCTGTTACATCAGACTGCGTTTTTCAACTTAACAGTTGGAAACTATATTATGATTGCAGTAGCTTGCTTCTTCCTCTACCTTGCTATCAGAAAAGAGTATGAACCATTACTTCTTCTTCCGATCGCATTTGGTATGCTTTTGGTTAATATCTATCCGGATATTATGCTTCATATTGAAGATTCACCAAATGGCGTAGGCGGTTTACTGTATTATTTCTACTTGTTGGATGAATGGGCAATTTTACCTTCCCTGATTTTCATGGGTGTAGGTGCTATGACAGACTTTGGTCCGTTAATTGCCAATCCAAAGAGCTTTTTGCTTGGTGCAGCAGCTCAGTTCGGTATCTTTGCAGCATACTTTGGAGCTATCGCTCTTGGCTTTAATGATAAAGCAGCTGCAGCTATCTCTATCATCGGTGGTGCAGATGGTCCTACATCCATCTTCCTTGCTGGTAAGCTTGGACAGACAGCTTTACTTGGACCAATTGCAGTAGCAGCATATTCTTATATGTCACTGGTGCCGATTATTCAGCCACCTATTATGAAATTATTTACAACGGAAAAAGAAAGAAAAATCAAAATGGGTCAGCTTCGTCCTGTATCCAAATTAGAGAAAATTCTTTTCCCTATCATCGTTACGATTGTTGTATGTTTGATTCTTCCTACAACAGCTCCACTTGTTGGTATGCTTATGTTAGGTAACTTATTCAAAGAGTCAGGCGTTGTTAGACAGTTAACAGATACAGCATCTAACGCATTAATGTACATTGTAGTTATCTTACTTGGTACATCCGTAGGTGCTACTACAAGCGCAGAAGCATTCTTAAATGCCGACACATTAAAAATCGTTGCATTAGGTTTGATTGCTTTCGCATTTGGTACAGCAGCCGGTGTATTATTCGGTAAGTTAATGTGCTGGGCAACAAAAGGCCAGGTTAACCCTCTGATCGGTTCTGCCGGTGTATCCGCAGTTCCTATGCTGTCTCTTATAC
>CAZHGE010000038.1:0-24717 GCA_964531805.1 uncultured Lachnospiraceae bacterium | reverse complement strand
CATTTACTTCTGTTAACGCATCTCCCACATATGCTTCCTGGAAAAGCAGCTGGCATTCTGCTGATTTAAGCACGAGCATTTCCATCGTCTGGTTTACGTTTTCCAGGGTGGCTTTCCACTCTTCCATTTTCTCGTATTTACATACCACTTCATTCGTATCTCCCATTTTTTCTTCCTCCCAACGATGCATATATCTGTCTGCGCATGATTCCCGATGATAATTCACGAATCCGTTTTCGTGAGACATTTACAAGATATCCCTTTTCCTTTGTCCAAAAATAGATACTGTCACTGGTCTGCTTTCCTTTTGTAAATTCCCTTATATGGATGCTCCCCTCAATATCTTCAGTCTTTTCCATCCACTCTGCTTCATCAAATTCCTGCCATTTTCCTCTGACTATCTTCTCTTCTCCAAGACGCAGGTAATTACCTGCTTTTAATATCCCATGCATAAACACTTCCGGCATCACAAACCGGACCTCATACTCCTCAAGTACAGGCGCTGCCATCAGCAGTCTCCCTTCCGGTATCAGTGCCATATATGTATCATCAACTGCCACATGCTTTTCACTGTTACGGTACATCTCCCATAATTTCAAAATTCCTGCACCTTCTTTTGTAAGTATCCCCTCTTCGCTGACAAGACCCTTCCGGGTAAGAGATAACAGTGTTTCTCGAATATAATCTTCTTTTTCACCTTGCTTTGGCATACATAATGTAATTCCCAAAGGCTTATTTCCACGGGATACACTTGTTAGAAACATAATTTCTTTTTTGGTAAATTTCATACATCCTCTCTCATATTCCTTTTATCATCTGATACTCGCTCCACTCATCATAAAAAAGGCTGTTTGCTTGTACATACTCATCCAACCCGGTATATGCCTGTTCAACCGGACTCTCTCCGGTCTCACCTGCAAGTTGGGAATGATATTTTACTACCAGATCTAAAAATGCTCTTCCTACAAGCGCGGCTTCCCCGTTCCATAGTTCATTGTCTCTAGTTTCTTCTAACACATTTTTTGCCTCTGCAAGACTGCTATCCAGCTCATTTTGAATTGCTCTGAGTTCTCGCATAATCGGAAACAATGTATCTGTTACACATTTAAAATCCTCCAAAAATCTTCGCCTCCTCTATCTCTGCTTTCTGTTCCCAGTAAATCTGTAATTGTTCTGCTGATGACTTTCTCATTTTCAAACTTACAAGACCTTGTCTCATATTCGAGATTATTGTTTCATACTGTGTTTTCCAAACTCCGCTTTCCTTACTATCAAAAGTCGTTATCAGCAAGCCTTGCGCAGATTCCGGATTGGCTGAAAACAAATTATGCTGTGAATTTAAATTCTGTTTCACATCTTCTATCCTTGCTGCTATTGAACTAATCTTTCCATCTAAATAAATGACAAGCTGCTCATATATCCTTGCCTTTTTCCTGTACTCTGCCGCAGCTTTCATTGCTGCGGCACGTGCGGCCATATCCCCTGCGAAATCACTAGCAGCATCACCAATATCCTCTATAAAATCACCCAATCCCATTTCGTCCCTCCTACACCTCCAGAATCCGTATCATAATGACTGTATCCTATCTAAAATACTTTTCTGCATATTATAGTAAAAAATTAAATTCCAATCGAAATTAAAGGAAATTTGTCATTTTTTACACAAAATTTGCAAAGAAAAAAGGATGACAACCGTCACCCTTCTTTACGCTTTTATGCGTCAATATTTTTTAACACTTTCATATATGAATGTAATTCTTATACATTCACTAAAATATCACATAATCAGTCCATGTCTTTTTAAATGTTCTCTCATCTGTCGTATGATTTCCTGCTCATTTTGAACAGGTGGCTTTGCTTTGCTTTCCATAAACTTTTCAGCTGCTTTTCCTGAAATAATAGCTATTGAATTACTCGATGTTCTACGCATTTGTATTCCCTCCTTCAAATCTTCTTAAAATCTCTTGTAACTCCAGAAAAAGGAATTGACATTCACTGGAATATTCATCTACTATCACCATTGTATTTTCCAGCGAAGAAATTATCTTTGCCTCGTCATCCTCAGTACTTTCAAACCCCATATGATTACGATACGCATCCACAACTTTGTTTTCAGGATCCTTTAACGCAAATAAAACAATTGCCTCAAATCCCACTTTTTCAGAAAGCACTACTAATACAGGTACTATAAATTCTTCAAATACAAACTTTCCTATATAATTCCCTTTATATCCTTTTATTTTCAAAAATTCACGATAGAGATCATTTACACATAATTTTGTTATTTCTATACACGGTATAATATTTTTTACTACCTTTTCATTCTCCCGTGTTCGTATATATTTATGAAGCATGCACGTTGTTCTAATACTGAAATAGGAAACAACAAGTCTTGCATATTCATCAAAAATAATATATGTTTTGACTTCATGAAATGAATCATCTCTAATGGCATCTTCTAACAAATACTGTTGCAATGAGGGCGCCTTCAAGCATTTAAACTTTTGTAACAGTTCATACGAATCTCCACTTTGATGTATAAAATCAGTCAACGAGTAAATTCGTATTCCTTCTTGTTTAAGTAAATCCGTTTCCATATGTGAATACCTCCTGACTTTGGCAGGAGGTATCTAAAATCATTCTGTACATCTATCTTGTGCATATTGTTCATTATGGCCTTTCAACAGCACTCTGCCGTTATACACCTCTTATGAAACCTCACTGCCCTATTAATTTGAAATAAAGCATTGATGTTCCAAAAGATAAGAGCAGAAATACTGCTAAAAGATATCGGACTACCGTTGATTTATCCAATAAAGAATCTAAGAATAAGTAATGCTTTAGATAAATATAGCATCCGCGAAATTAGAAAACAAGTCTATTAAAAGATTTTCTATGCTTTCTACGATATGCGCAAATAACACCTGTTATAATTATGCAGGAATAATATGGAAGAAATTGCTTGAATTATTCTTGATACCAATCCTCATCAAATGTATTTTCCAAAACATTCTCTTTGTAATTTTCATATGCATCCAGATATTGAATCAAATTGTTTTTTGCATGCTCTCTATATTGTAAACGATTTCCTGATAATGCCTGTTCAAAAGCATACAACAAATGACCAATTCGTTCCTGATGTTCCATTGTGGATTCTTCAAATACCTGCTTCGCACGCTGAATTAACAAACGATTCTCATCTTCTTCCACCGCCACCTTAAGTTGTGACAATTCATGGATTCTCCTTTGTTTCTCTGCCATCGACATGTGATCCCTTCCGGCAATTACCATTTCATATTTCTTCGACTTAGAAGTAACTTCAAACAAAACCAACAGGATACCGTTAATATCATAAGAAAAGGTTATTATAATTTTTTCCTCTCCTTTTGGTTTGGGAGTAACCTCAATTTCCGCACTACCTAATTCTAAATTATCCTTAGCATAATAGTTTTCCCCTTGATAAATCGTAAATTTAACCTTTTTTTGAAAATCATATGCCGTTGAGTAAACATGCCGCTTAGCAACCGGGAGTGCTGTATTTCTATCAATAATAACACTCATAATACTATTTTCCGGTTCTCTTTCATTATGTACATCCACGCCTAAAGAAAATGGACAGATATCCGTCAGTACGATATCCTTAATCTCTGCTTTTCGCTCCTTTATTCCCGCATAAGCACCTACACCCAATCCAACTATCGTGTCCGGTTCTTCCTGTAAAATGGGAACCTCATCCCCCATAAGGTAACGTACATATTGTTTTACCACCGGCATTTTACTGGAACCACCCACCAATATTACCTCTGTTATCTCGTCAATTTCCATCATTGCGTCCATTAATACACGTTGTACAATCCGGTCTATTTTCTTAAAAATAACGTTACTGATTGACACCAGTTTTTCTCTGCTTAATGTAAATGGATATGTCTTTTCGCTCAAATTAATCTCTGCAGACGTGGATTCTTCCTCTGTCAATTTCCACTTTACTTTTTCACATTGAAATAAAAGACTGCTTTGAAGCTTTGTTTCCAGTTTAGCAAACTCCAAACCATTCTGCTGACAGAAGTAATCCGCAATTACATTGTCAAAATCACATCCACCCAGACGGTTATCTCCGCTGATTGCCATAACATTCACTACATTCTGAAAACACTCCACAAGTGAAATATCCAATGTTCCGCCACCAAAATCAAATATCAGGAAATTACCATCTTCATACACGTGATTCATTTTACTTAAAAGCGCTGCTGCCGATGGCTCATTTACCAGTCTTTCTACTTTGATTCCTGCCAGTTCACCTGCTTTTTTAGTTGCATAACGCTGTTTATCATTGAAATATGCCGGCACACTGATAACTGCCTCTTCAACCTTTTCCCCTAAATATCTCTCTGCATCTTCTTTTAGTTTTCGTATAACAAGCGCAGACAAATCCTCTGCCCGATACGTATGCTTACCAAGATAAAAACTCTTATTACTTCCCATATCCCGCTTAAACTGTCTTGCCGTGTTTTTCGGTTCTGTGAGCATTTTTTCTTTTGCCGGCTTTCCGACATAAACCGTATTATCAGACACATTTACAATGCTTGGGGTCAAATATTCATTATATTCATTTGGAATCAGCACACATTTTCCATTCTCAAATACACTGACCAAACTATTTGTTGTTCCCAAATCAATTCCAATAATTGCCATATTGTTCCTCTTTTCCTATTCCATTTTCTGCATCTGTAATTCTGTTTTTTTCTCCCAGTACTCTTCCTCAGTGTATTCACCTTCTTCATACGCTTTTCGAATCAGTACATCCTGTAATATAACTTCTAATTCTTCAGATAAACTATTACATATTTCAATATAATCCTCTTTATCCATACTAATCTGGAGTGACTGAAGTGTTCCTTCCATTCTAATATCAAATACAAATCGATAGTCACTATTTGCCATCATGGGGTCATGGAACAAATCATCCATCATTATCGTAAACTGTTCTACAAATACCTCTTTACCCTCTTCACTTGCTATTTGAGTGTTTATTCGAAACTCATCCATAAACATAAGGTTAAAATTTAAAAAATAATCACACTGTAAATATTCTTCTATATAATTTGCTAAAATTTCTTTCTCTAAATCAAACTCAGTCCCTACTTTTTCATTAGGTAGATAAATACCGGAAAAAGAATAGGTCTCTTCGCCATCTTCGTAAACAATATCATACCTTACTACCCTAGGATTATTTTTGCTCGTTTTTATATCATAATTCGTTACATGGCTGATTTTTATATCTTCTTCCTCTAACTCTATTCCATATCTTTCTTCCACAATCTGACATACTTCCTCTGCATTTGGTGTACTAGAACCTGAACTAAAAATATAGCCCCCTATCATACAGAAACAAATTACTGCTATTACAATCAGCACACCCAACCAGAATTGATTCTGTCCCTCATATGTATCATCCATTTTAGACTCAAGATAACGTTTTAATCCTGCCAAATTATGGTCCGTATTCTCCCGCATGGTCTGCTCGACCTTGCTTAGAAGAAAACGTAATGCTATTTGGTTCCAATAAGCAAAATAAGCCATTTCATCCTCAAAGGCGGAAAGGAATTCATCTAAATTAATTATCAATCGAAACTGCATATCCTCAAACAGTTCTTCTATTGATTTAAAACTGGCACGACCATTGCTGCAAATTAAATTTTGTCGCAGAAGCTGTACATATTTTTGGATATCTTCATTATACAATGAAGAAACATCCGCATTTCTCATTTGGGCAATATATTCCGGTATTGCTTCCCTCTCTTTATTATCTCCACCGAAGTCAGGTTCGTTTTCCTCAATATATTCCTTTTTCTTCGCTGTCTTTTCTTTCGCTACAATCTTAGTGGTATCTGCACGTTCCTCTATTGGACTTTTCTGCAAAGTGTTACCTGTAAAAACCCTTTCCGGAATCTGAACGGTCCGGCCTGATACAGACTGATTTTTCGCATATGCTATAGCACATCGATAGGCATCCCTTAAATTCTGAAACCCCACCGGGTCATCTTCCGGATGATATATCTTGAGTTTATCTGCATACGCTTGTTGAATCACTTTTTTATTTGTTGTTGGCTCAATTCCCAATATGGACCAGAAATCGTACATAAAAACCTCTCTACTTAAATATATATTTGATAAAAGGTACAGCCTTTACTGTACCTTTATCCTAAACCACACTATCCTTCTGTCGTCAGATAAATAACGCCAAGCCAATAATAACCATATAACTCTACTTCATCACCCATGATCTCGTAGACTGCATCGGTAATCTCATAGAATTCGTTGTCATTTAATTCATAATCGGTGCGCAGTGTAGCGTCACCATCTACTGCCAATTCTTCTGCTAAAATCTGTGCAATTTCCTGTGCCGGGAAGTATTTATCCGTGATATGATAATACTCATTCTCATCGCTATCCCCTGTGTACATTGAAATCTTCACATCCATCATATAATCGTCATCTTCCACCAATATCCCGTCACTGACAGAATCCGGAAGATTCAAAAGAGCATTAAAGAAAAACTCATTATCATTATTGGTAGTATCTACTACATACCATTCGTCATCAATTTTTACCTTGTTCCATGCGTGGGCAAGGGTTCCGTCTAAGAATCCGGTAACTACAATAGCTTCCAGTCCGGCTTCTTCTGCCAAAAGACGAAATGCGGCAGAGTAACCGGCGCATACACATCTGCCGTTCATGAGTGCACCATATGCATTAAAGGAATCATAGAACTCTTCATCCACCTGCATGAAATCATTTTCTTCCGCATTGGCAAGTGCTGCATCATCATATACAATCGTGTCACAAAGATATTGATTGATTGCCACAACCTTATCCTGCTCTGTCATGTCATCTGTAATAATCTCTGCAATAACATCCGAAACCTTCTGCTTGATTTCTTCCTGTTTCTGTGCCTGTCCTTCTAATGTTTCTTCATATACAACACGAACCTTGTTTCCATTCTTGCTAACACGATATCCCTCAATGCCTAGAATCAATGGATTCTGATAATAAGCTTCTAACAGAGCATCTGCTACCAGATTGGTATCACTTGCCTCTGGGAAATCACTCAAATCAATAATTTCCACACCACCCAGCATATTGGTTGCCAAATATTCCGATAACGCACTGTTAGCAAAAACAGTCGTATCCACTTTTCGAATCTCTGTCGGGTTTACTTCCAAGTGGGCACTGTACTGTGTCATATTTTCCAATTCCAAACCACCGGATTTTGGCGAAAGTTTTTCTTCTCTATCCTCTAAAAAGGCTATATCTTTTTCAAAATCTGCTTCATTATACCCCTTCCCCTCGATACCATCTATGGTAAATTCGGCTAAAAAGCTTGTTCCTTCAACACGGTATGGAATACAAAGACAATTGATCGTCTCAGCCCCCGTCAATTCACCTGTTTCTTCATCGATAAGCATAAAGCGTTCCATTTGCATGTACGCATTTTCTGTATCGTAATCAATTAATTTTGTAGCGATATAACCATCACACATAGTAATATAATCATATGCAGGAAGCGATTCCACAGTTTCATAACTAGAAAGTGAACTGACAAATCCATTCTCTTTTTTGGTATTCGATGCATAACAATACGGAAGTTTCGGAGAAAGTTCTGAAATATCATAGAAATTACTTACCATGGAAGTTCCTTCTTCGTTTACCGCAATGACACAAAGTCCTTTTTCCATTGGTGCATCGAGCCACAGTCGTCGGTTTGGAACATTTGGCTCTCCGTATTTTTCCAGATTATCCTCGTAATATTTTTCATCCTTCCAGTCGTCTTCCGAAATATCAAAAATTTTAAAATCCGTATTTGCGGTATATCCGCCATACTCTGGATATTCCGTAAACCATTCCGTACCTTCCGTAATTCCAAGAACCTCCATGTTATTGTTATAACCACGCTCTTCTTCTTTATTTACCATGCACAAAAAGTACTCTGTTGCGCCTTCAACTGCATTCCAACGAAAATAAACACGTCCATCCTCTGTAACAGAACAACTCAACATAGGGCTTTCTTCAATCTCTGCCTGAAAGGTTACAATGCTGACTTCAGGAGTCTCCAAAAGTTCTCCTGTTTTCTTATCTCTATAAGATGCCAGATAGGCAGTTCCAATGTTCCCCCAACTGGTACCTGCACCATCCTCAAAAAAGAAATACTCATTATGAGGATATTTCTGCACTGTTCCAACATCCAAGCCTAACAGACTAATTCTACAAGGCACACTGGAATCCGACGGTTCCATTGTCAGCACTCCGTTTGTCTCATCAAATGCATATTTTACACCCATTGGATATTTTAATTCCGGGTCCTGATACATGGCATAAATCTCAGTCCACATTTCTATACCCAGTTCATCCACATTGTATCCTAAGTCAAATGTGATTGCCTCCGCGCGACCCACATCCTCGATGGGATCCGCATATGTATAACCATATAAATTTTCATTCGCATACTTTTCCTGCAAGCCAGACGCCAGTTTAGAAGTCTCCATATATTCGCCTTCGATCTGACCATATTCGCGGAGTTCCATGGATGCAAATTCCTCTTCGGCAAAGTTGCCCCCGCTATTGTCACTATTTCCTGCATTCTGACTATCAGATACATTTCCGCCTTCATTTACAGCCAGTGAATCTACTTCCTTTACGCCTTCCCCCGCACGGAAATGAGCATATACGCTGCCGCCAATAATAGCAATGACTAACACAACCGCTAATATAATCACAGGACGTCGCTTCTTCATTTTCTGCTTGCGCGCTTCCTTCTGCTGCTCTGTCAGCACCTTTTTCTCTATGCTGACCTCGAAATAATCATTTTCAAATTTCATAAGTTCCCCTCGTCTTTGCTCTGATTTTTGTTTTTCTATATACAATACCTTTTTCTGCTAAAAAAGGTTGCAGATATAGGTAATATTTTTCAAAAATAAAATAAGCCGACAATAATCGCTTCATGAATCCACATCATGTACTGCGATTACAGATCGGCTCTTCTAAACTATTTAGTCGAAAAAATCTTTTATCGTATCAATCAGTTCTTCAAACCAATTTTTATCCTGTCTAATTGCCTGAAGTTCTACTTCTTCCTGACCACTCAAATGCATCTGTACACTTTCCTCCGATGCAGCTCCGGCATCCATATTTGTATTGTCTAAACTTCTGGTTGCTGCCGGTATCATGATTAGTAACAAAACAGCCGCCGCTGCCACAGATATTCTTGGAAAAACTAAGATTTTCCCAGATTTTCCCGAGTGTTTTTTTTCCTCTTCCTCTTTCATTGCCTGTTTTGTCTTTTCTAAAATTTCCGTTGGAACATGTATCTGGGAAATTTCTTTTTGATACTGTTCTTTCATAAAGCAATCTCTCCTTCTAACATTTCCTTTAACATCTCTCTTGCACGAAACAACTGGGATTTGACCGTTGTTTCCTTCTGCTGTGTAGAGGTTGCAATTTCTGCAATGGATAATTCTTCATAATAAAACAGATGTACCACACTTCTGTATTTGACAGGAAGTTTTTTGACTGCTGCCGTTACCGGTCCGTCACCTTCTGCCTGTTCAAAACCGGTTTCGTCAAAACCACTTTCCCCCACATCTTCCAGCGGTACATTCTTTTTAAAAGCGGCACGTTCAAAGTGTGAGTTGGAGCAGTTAATCGTCACACGGATCAACCATGCCTTGATATGCTCCCAGTTTTGTAATTTGTGTATATGTTTTACCAGACGGATGAATACTTCCTGAAAAACATCATCCGCGTCTGATGGGTTATTCACATGAAGGAGGGCAAGCCGATATACCATATCCGCATATCGATCTATGACCTCCTCCGATGTGATTTTTGTCTTATGTAGGGTCATTTTCACTACCTCGCTCGGTATACTATCAGTCCATTATACCTTACGAGGGTTGGAATTGCACCCTTTTTCAAATCTTTTTATTAATCTCTAAGCTGACCTGTTGCCATGATACCGTCTAATACCATTGCTGCATTTTCTACTGCATTTGATGCATCATAAGATATCAAACGATACATGTAATAATCATTTACAACAACATACATTACTACACTAAGTTCTTCTTCACCATCAGTCATAGTAAAAGTTAGTTTAGCGGCTTTACCAAGAGCAGTATCACAAATTTCTGCTGCATAATTAGAAAGGGTATCACCAAACATTTCTTTTATAAATTCCTGTCCACTTTCATCAGTAAACATTCTTATATCATATTCATCGTCATAGCCTAAATAATCCTCTGCAATCGCAATCATACAACCTGAGTAACTAACATCTCCTTCTGGAGCATATACCGGCATATCATAAGAAGAAAAATCGTCATCCTCTTCCCATCCTTCTGGAAGTTCGAATAATAAGCTGCCTGTTGAGTATGTATTATCTGTTCCGTTTGCTTCATAATCAGCGCTCTTCTGGTTTGCTTTTTCTTCATCCCAGTAAATATCAATCTGATAGAACTGCTCTAATTCGTCAAGAAGTCCTTCTGTCTTGCCTGTTACCTCTGTACTTGTGATTTCAATAGATACTAATACATTCTCGCCACTTTCTAATTCAGCAAGATAGTATGTACAGAATACAGATTCCCAAACTTCTTCCCACTCATTGAACATACAGTATTCCACTGTAGATACTGCACCTTCTCCGGCTTCCTCTGCTGGATTAATTATCAAATCCTTATGATCTGCTGTACGGAAAGGATCATATAGATTTGCTATATATTCATCCAAATTCTCTTCTGGTAAATAATCTTCTGCACCAAATCTTAAATAAGGATCTAATTCTATATTGAACTTAACACCCATTGTAGTTGAATATGCATAGCTGCCATTTGCAGTAGCATATTCATCATCTGGGATATAAACAGTAAGTTTCTTTCTCTCTTTCTTACCTGTTTCCTTGTTTTCCTCTGTTTCTGTCATCAGAAGTTCTTCGTAAAGGTATGCAAAATCTTCATAACCTTCTACGTTTTCGCCGCCAAGTACAGGACCGTCAGAAGATTTCTTCTCTTCCTTTTCTTCTTCCACTTCGGCATCTTCTTCTACTTCTGCATCTTCTGCTCTACTGTCTTTACCTTCGCTGTCTTCCTCTGTTTCAGCCACTGTTGCAGCTGCTTCCTTTGTTTCTGCTGAACCACATCCTGCAAATGCAGCCATCATACATCCCAGCATGAAACACAACACAACTCTCTTTTTCATTTCTTTCATCCTCTCATAATTTTTTTCCTTATAACAGCCAGTAAAACCGACCGATATTTGGCTTTCTCTACTTTAAATACCGATGAGGTATTTAAAAGGTTGCAAAAAAAATGTTTTTTTTATAAAACATCAGATATTATAGCATATGCGACGAAATCTAGCAAATTTCTTTATTTTATACAAAAACAATTTGTTACATAAACATATTGCAAAACTTTATCCTTTGATTTCCTTTACCCATTCTAAGAATACTTCACCTGCATTCTTCCCAGTTTTTGGGCTATAATATTCCCCTTCTGTTCACCAAAAAATTCTTCTCTTATAATCAGATAATCTGCCTGCCAATCGATGATATAATTCTTTCCTTTCGGCAAATCAAACAACACTGTTTCTTCTTTTGTTGCTAATTCACGTGCATATACCTTTTCATTTTTTACCAGATATACGATTCCATTTTGATAACCGATAATCTTGGTTAAATTATTTTTCGTATCAAATAATATCCGACTTTCCCCTGTTTCAATATCCAATTCAAATAGGATATCTTTTTCTAAATTATACTGGTCCAAATACTTATATTCTGCCCAGTGTCTTGAGACAGACAAAACTCCGATTATTTTTCCATCCTCTAACGTTAAATATTCTTCATCAATATTGGAGTTTTTATATTCGTCACCACGGAAAATAGAAACTATATTCTTTAAAACGGATTCATCGACTTGATACCATATATCACCTGTTTTCCAATTTTTATAAAACCGTATTTGTTTATCATTCACCTCAATACTCGGCTCAATATTGGGATATAATATTTTATAGCCCTGTATATCTTTTATACTTCTGATTTCATATTTACCCTCAGAAACAACATATCTCTCAATCATAATTCCATCGTAAACAACACGCTGTATATCACCGGCTTGTCCTTCACTTTCAAATAATGAATTGACATTAAAACTATCTGTTTTTATATCCCCCTCTATCGGACACATATATTCATATTTTTCCACTATTGCAAAGAACAAATAGCCACCGTGCGCATCCACACATAGATGCTCATCTGTTTCCAGTTCAGTGCCCCCATTAAATCCAGCTATATCACTATTTGAAAGAAGGACCTCTTCATTCCCAGTTTTGTAATTCATGCAGCAAAGTTGATTTATGCTATCACCTTTTTTAACATAGTAAATGAAATCCTCATATACAGCATAATCATCAATCATGTGTCCCTCTCCCTTAGCAAGCTGTACACAAACCTCTGTCTCAGCGTCACTAAATGAGTAACAATATATATTATAATTGTCTGCATAAAAATATCTTTCATCACTCTTATTGCGATTCCGTTCAGAATTAATGTGATTCACTAAATAACGTCCCTCTTTTTCATGTGACATAGAATTACAAGACGTTAATGTAATCAGTATGAATAGCATAATTACTGTTTTTATAAGAACTTTGCTCATTTTTTCTCCCCTAATACTTCCTCGACCTCATCTGATGTCATTCCAACCAATTACACTTCTGCATATAAATCTTCCTACATATGATAACATTGATTTCTATCCACAGACTGCTAAACTATTTGTTGTTCCTAAATCTATTCCAATAACTGCCATACATTCTCCTTCTATGTATAATTAATAATAAGTTTTAAAATAGTACACCACTGCCCGGATTATGCATGCAAAAATGACCAATAACACAATCTGTACACTGCTGAGCCCTTTCTTTGACTCAAGATATTTAATCACTTCCTTATAGCTATAATCTATTTGCCCGTGTTTTAAATCCTTAATCTTTGCTAATAGAATATTAATTGCCCGCTTATTCCATTTATTTACATCATTCATCTCACGCTTTAAACATATCAGAAATTCATCCAGACCAATAGTATTCCTAAACGCAATATTATCGAACAACGATACGAGCAACTCTTTATTTTCACTGCCTTTTTTTGTCATAAGTTGTTCTTTTAATATTTCTACATATTTTACAATATCCTTAGATTTTAAATCATGGATATCTGCCTCACCTATTTTTTGAATATAATCGGGAATCTGTTCTGTTTCAGTACTTACAATCTTTGGTTGGTTTGAAGCGGAAAGCGGATATGATTTACTTTTCATTTCCTTGGCAATGAAAGGCTTAGTATTCACTACTATCCCTTTGTTTTGTACAACCTGGTTCTTGGTATATGCGATTGCACTTCTATAAGCATCCTGTACTTTTTGAAATTCTTCCGGATTTTCTTCCGGGTGATATTTTTTTAATTTGTTAGAATATGCCTGCTGTATCATTTTTTTATCATTTGTAGGCTCTATTCCTAAAACATCCCATATACTGCTTTCCACCCTGCTCCATCTCCTTTAGCCATTATTTCCATGTTCTGTTTCCTGGGTTCTATCCTTTATATAAGAACGCCAAAAAACGGGAAATGCCCATACATTAAATTCAAATAATAAAATCACCCAAAGTACCTTCTTCCATATCTCCACATCTTTTTTAGCTATGATAAGTATGTACCGAATCATAACTATAAATGTGTAAATACAAACAGCAAATATCAGTATAATTAGGATAAAACTCATTAACTCCAATATAGGACTCAATATAGAAACCCCTCTCTCCCAGCAATAGTATCTGACTACCAGCCAAACAACTGCTAATATGCCCATCACAATATAGCCAATTAACGGCAGATATGCTTCTCTTTTTGTCTTTTGGTTCTTACTATTCATATTTCTTTTCGCTCCTTTCAAATCTTTCGTTCTTAATAGTTTTTAGGTATTAAAGCGCAATTAGTGGTACTATCTCACAAAAGGATTGTATTTTTTTACGGGATGCTGGGTATTTTCTTCACACCAAGCATCAAATAATGCTGCTGATTCTTCGAGAGTGTTTCCTAATTTCTCTCCATTTAAGTAAAATTCCGTATCATCCAATTTACAGATGATGTGATCTGTATAATCGCCATTCTCAAAGGTCATTTGGTGGTACACTTGATAACTGATACCACCGGAACTGCGATACAGACCGTTTTCCTGTAAATCTAGAAACCAGCGAACCGGGTAATCAATACCATAGATTACACCATTTTCCTCATGGAGAATCAACCAATGGCTGCCTATATTATTAAGGAATAAAACAACATCCTGCGTACCGCTTTGGAATACATCAGCAAAAGCGATGTATTCAACACTGGTATCGTAGGAATCCACTTCATAATGAATATCTTGTATAACCGCCTGCCTTGGCTCGTGATGATCGTGGTCCGAATCAAAGGAACGATAAATCCATGTAAATTCACCACCTTTTAAAACAGGAAGATATTTTTGAAGCGTCTGCGCTTCCTTTTCAGGCAGCTTCCCTTGAAATTTTTCCCAGTCGATGTCTTTTAATAAGTATGTAGGTTCCTCATATAACTCCCTCAGTTTCAACCAGTCCCCCCAAACAGGCGCATCCGTCATATGAGACGCCACCTGTTCTTTTGATAAAATGGTCTTGGTCCAACCACGCATAATGGAATAACTGCCATCTACCTCCTGTCCCACACGATAAGAAAACGAAAAGCCAACACCATCTTTGGTCAAAAAGGTGTTCATAAAATGTCTTCCATCTATAGTACCATTGGTTTGCAATGCCTCCGCCATCAAATGCGGTGTCAATACCTCCTCAAAAATCCTTGTATCGAATTCACTGTCCGCATGCTGCAACAGCATATCTTCATAAATCAAATTGGCAATCTTTAAATCATCCATATTTTTAAGCAGTTCTTCATTTTGGTAGCGGATACCGGTATTGATGTCTGCTACATAGGTACGCATCGAGATATCTTCACCAAAAATACTTCCGATAAACATGTAATCCTGAAATACAACACTGATCACATTTTCATCCAAATATGTTATTACATAATTAACAGAACTTCTTGTCCACTTGGTACTATATCTCTCATCATACAGCAAGCTGTCTGAAAGTTCCTGTGAACGGTTTACCAAAAGTTCATCCGCCATTTTCATGGCACGCTCACGGATTCCGGCATTTACTGCTGAAACATCCTTTCCGTTATGTGCAATCAACTTCGGATAACAAATTTTAAATTCTTCTCCGTTTCCTTCTGGAATGGTGTAGTAAAAAATACAATTTTGAATTTCATATCCGCAATCCGGGGCAATATATGGTTCAATTCCCTCCCAATGGAAGGTCTCTGCGATCGCGTCCTCATAGCAGGTTTCATAATCCGAGTAAAAATAACTATTATCTTCCGGAATCTGCAAAAACTGCCCTTTATAAATACTTCCTGGATCCTCGCTGATAATGTCCTTATTTTGCTCGTAGATTTCAATCCACTTGTATGGGTCTCCGTAAATTTCTTCCGCGATACTCCAAAGGCTCTCTCCCTCAAGAACAGGGCGTTCTCTTACAATTTCCCGATTACTATTTACATCTTCAGTCTGACACTTCGGGTATTCTTCAAACGTATCTTCTATTGAATTTTCGTCAAATGCATCTTGCATATCATTTAACATAAGTCCAATGAAGGAATCTGTCCCGGTCGCCTCATCGTCTTCTTGTTCTACAACCAGACTGTCCACCAAGTCTTTATAAGTATCCGGTGCAGTTTCATATGAGGAAGCCTTCATTGCCTCCAATTCTTTTTCATATTGTGCAATAAGTGCTTTCTCTGCTTTAATACTTAAAGTCATAATAATCATAAAAACTGCAAACATAACATAATACACTACAATTCCAAACAAAAGACCTAACCCGCCATCAAGCAATGCCTTTTTCCCAACTTTACGGTACTCCGCACTACATTCTTCAGTACCCGGCAGACGTATTTTTTTTACATGCCCAATAATGCCAATATCTAATACAAGCATTTCAAACACCGTTATTACAAGCCATATCACAGGTACCAATATCATATTTTCACTAATGAAAATATCACTATATTTTGCAGTCTGTGCCACAAAAAGCATTGTAACAATATAAATACTCATGGCGATTAATTTTTTTAAGAATAGTTTTAGAATATATACCCAATTCTTTTTTATTTTCACATCCTGATGCATTTCCAGATACTTTTCACGCACTGCACGTGGATACTCTTGCAGCCATCCTTTTTTAAACACCAAGAGAACAAAAGTCATTATAATACCATATAGTAAACAGGTAATTGCCGTTTCTACCATTAATCTTGTGTAATCAAATTCAATCATTATTATTCTCCTTACAGCCTGTGAATTACTATCTTCGTAATATATACCGCTTAAAAAACAAAAAAGTTGCAAAAATACCGAAAAAAAACTGTCACACCACAATTGGTATAACAGTCCTTTCGTCTTTTCCTTATTCACTCTTTGTTGCGATCCACTTTAAATAGCCATTAATAAACAGATCGATGGCACCGTCCATAACCGCATCTACGTTACCACTTTCCACGCTGGTTCTGTGGTCCTTGACCATGGTATACGGCTGGAAGACATAGGAGCGGATCTGATTCCCCCATCCGATCTCGGATACTTCTCCACGGATGTCGGATAATTTCTCACGGTTCTCTTCTTCCTTCATCATATACAGTTTTGCACGGAGCATCTGCATTGCTTTGTCTTTGTTCTGATGCTGGCTTCGTTCATTCTGACACTGTACCACGATACCGGTTGGAAGGTGGGTAATACGAATTGCTGATGAAGTCTTGTTGATATGCTGACCACCGGCACCACTGCTTCGGTAGGTGTCGATACGCAGATCCTCTTCGTTAATCTCTACATCTAAGTCCGCTTCGATTTCCGGCATAACATCCAATGAAACAAAGGATGTCTGGCGTTTTCCCTGTGCATTGAATGGAGAAATACGCACCAGTCTGTGTACACCCTTTTCGGATTTCAGATAACCGTAAGCATTTTCACCATTCACCTGGAACGTAACGGACTTGATACCAGCCTCATCGCCGTCCAGATAATCCAGCACTTCCAGCGAGTAGCCTTTCTTTTCCGCCCAACGTGTATACATACGATACAGCATGGATGCCCAGTCACAGCTTTCCGTTCCACCGGCCCCTGCGTTTAATTTCAAAATGGCATTGTTTTTATCAAACTCACCGGATAATAAAGTACCAATACGGATTCCTTCTAATACCTCAATAAAACTATCCAATTCGCTGCGGATCTCCGGAATCAATTCCGGATCTTCCTCTTCATATCCCATCTCAATCAGGGTTTCGATATCATCGTATTTGACAGCAAGACCATTGTAGGTCTCTGCTACATCTTTTAAACTCTTTAATTCTCTCATCTTGGCATTGGCCGTATCTGGATTGTCCCAAAAACCGGGATCTTCCATCTCGCGTTCCAATTCCTCCACCCGCTTAGCTTTATTCGCTAAGTCAAAGTGAATCCCTCACTTCCGCTAATGGTGTTTTATAAGATAACAATTCTGTTTTCATCTGGTCTAATTCAACCACTCACGTCACCACCTTTTCTTATTATAATAAATCACTATGCATCATTTTGCATGATTTTAACCCGTCTGTCAATCAAAAGCAGCCTATTGGGCTTTCTCACTGCAGCCATTGCATGATACTGCTTTCTTCAAAATATTATTACGCTCTTAACACGCCGCAACAGGTTCCGACATATTCTATTTCATCCATACGCTTAAACACCATATCTTTTGCTTGATTATGAAGACATTTTAAACGGTATTGATTTTCTTCTTCTATATACTGGCGGATATATGCCCTGCCATTCTGATAAAATACGCCGTACTCTTTATTTGCCGGAAAACGATTGGAAATCAATATAACATCCCCTTTACAATAAAGCGGTACAAGATCATTATTGGTCATTCGGATTCCCACATCTGCCTCTTCTACATAAGTATATATATCGACGACTTCACAGGTATCGTATACAATTCCCTGACGAATATCGCCATGCGGAACCAAACACGGAACAGAATGCTTACCCTTGGCTTCCCTCTCATCTTTTGCAAGCAGGGATTCATATTTTGCACTTAAAAGGAGCACATTTTTTCCATGATGACCACATGCTCTGAAATATTGCAGTAAGGTTCTTTCTTCCGAAGAGTGGCTGCATTCTCCCATCAAACAATTTACCGTTATATTCAAAGCCTTCGATATTTTTAATACCGTTGATGTTTTTGGATCCGGCGTCTTTCCATAATATATATTTCGTATTGTCTCCACAGGCAGATTACACATCTCTGCCAATTCATCCTTGGATATTCCCCTTACCGCAAGGATTTCTCTTAACCTCGTTCCTAACATATTCCCCTCCTGTGTCAAAAGCGACACAACTTTTCATTTGATAAAACAAAAATAATGTTAAACTTAATATTTTTTCTTGTCAATATTTTGAATATTATCTTTGTATATTCTTAACTAATATTGTTGAAAAGAGGAGAAAAAACTATGAATGCAATCGCTTACAACACAAATGAAATGACTAACACTGTATTTTTTAAGGCAACTCCTAAAAATGTACAAGACCTTTTACTGACCATCGGCTTCCCACAGCATGTATATGGCTACAACTATATTATGTACTCACTGGAACTGATTATGGAAAATCCCGAAATATTACATCACATCACCAAGGAATTATATCCGGAAGTCGCCAAGCATTTTGGCTCCACACCTGCCAGAGTAGAACGTGCTATTCGTACTGCAATCCAAATCACATGGCTTTATGGAAATCTTCCAATGATACATACTATCTTTGGAAATACAATCCGATCGGACAAAGGGGTCCCAACCAATACGCAGTTGCTTGCCGGATTGTACTATTTCTTAAAGCATATGGAATAATTGATATTTGCCAGCCGTTTAGCGAGCTGGTTTTTCTATTCGAAAATAGTCTGCTTTTTCTAAAAAAATCCCCTTGATCATTTTAGGTCAAGGGGATTGAAAACTTCTTATAAAGTAACTGCCGTGTCAACGCATGTATGACTATTTTCTACCGCAGCACTGTTTGTATTTTTTACCAGAACCGCATGGACACGGATCGTTTGGATAAACCTTTGCTTCTGCACGTTTTACCGGTGTTTTTCCAAGGGAATCATCTTTATTAGTTCCGGTCACCTGCGCCACCTGCTCTCTTTCCACTTTCTGCTCTACTCTTACATGGAATAAAAGTTTCACAGTATCTTCACGAATGTTATCTGTCATGGAATCAAACATTTCATAGCCGCTTAACTTGTATTCAACCAGCGGATCTTTCTGGGCATATGCCTGTAAACCGATTCCCTGTCGCAGCTGATCCATATCGTCGATGTGGTCCATCCACTTACGGTCAATAACTTTTAACAGGACTACTCGCTCCAATTCACGGATTGCTTCTGGTTCCGGGAACTCTGCCTCTTTGGCTTCGTATAACTTAACCGCTTCTTCTTTTAACTGCTGTTTTAAATTATTTTTGCCCTCTTTCGGGATTCTGTCTAAAGTAATCGGTGCAAGCGGAATAATTGGTAACAGAATAGAATTGAGTTCATTCAGATTCCAGTTTTCTGCGTAAGTTTCTTCACCAATGACAAAATCAATGGAATTGTCCACGATGTCCGTAATCATCTTATAAATAACATCACGCATACTTTCACCGTCTAATACGCGGCGTCTTTCAGCATAAATGATCTCACGCTGTTCATTATTCACAGCATCGTATTCCAACAGATTTTTACGAATACCGAAGTTATTGCCTTCGATTTTTTTCTGGGCATTTTCAATAGCGTTCGTTAAAGTACTGTGCTCGATTTCCTGATTTTCCGGAATACCCAGCGTATTGAACATATTAATCATACGCTCGGATCCAAACAGACGCATCAAATCGTCTTCTAAGGAAATATAGAATTTGGATTCACCCGGGTCACCCTGGCGTCCGGAACGTCCACGCAGCTGGTTATCAATACGGCGTGATTCATGACGCTCCGTACCGATAATCTTAAGACCGCCTGCTGCCTTTGCTTCATCATCCAGCTTAATATCAGTACCACGACCTGCCATGTTAGTAGCGATGGTTACATTACCACAGATACCTGCTTCTGCTACGATCTCAGCTTCCATTTCATGGAATTTGGCATTTAATACTTTATGCGGTATGCCTCGCTTAGTCAGCATGCGGCTGATTTCCTCAGAAGACTCAATGGTAATCGTACCAACAAGTACCGGCTGTCCCTTTGCATGTGCCTCCACTACCGCTTCCACAATAGCATGAAGTTTTTCTTTTTTAGTCTTATAGACTGCATCCTGAAGATCAATACGTGCAACTGGACGGTTAGTTGGAATCTCAATAACGTCCATTCCATAGATGTCACGGAATTCCTTTTCTTCTGTCAATGCAGTACCAGTCATACCGGCTTTCTTTTCAAATTTATTAAAGAAGTTCTGGAATGTAATAGTTGCCAGTGTCTTACTTTCTCTTTTTACCTTAACATGTTCTTTTGCTTCAATTGCCTGATGAAGACCGTCGGAATAACGACGTCCCGGCATGATACGTCCGGTAAATTCATCTACAATCAGAACCTGCTCATCTTTCACCACATAATCCTGATCACGATGCATCAGGTTGTGGGCACGAAGTGCAAGAATAATATTGTGCTGAATCTCTAAGTTCTCAGGATCTGCTAAGTTTTCAATATGGAAAAACTGCTCCACTTTAGAAACACCGCGCTCTGTTAAATTAACAATCTTGTCCTTTTCATTTACAACAAAATCACCTGACTCTTCTTTTGCAAGACCCATAATGGCATCCATCTTGGAAAGGTCTTCCATATCCTTACCACGCTCAAGTTGTCTTGCAAGAATATCACATGCCTCGTACAATTTGGTAGACTTGCCGCTGCGTCCGGAAATAATAAGCGGTGTTCTTGCTTCATCAATAAGTACCGAGTCAACCTCATCGATGATTGCATAATGCAGATCACGAAGTACGAGTTGCTCTTTATAGATGACCATGTTATCACGCAGATAGTCAAAACCTAATTCGTTGTTTGTAACATATGTAATGTCACAATTATAGGCCTCTTTACGTTCTTCGGAAGTCATGCTGTTTAAAACAACACCAACTTTGAGTCCTAAAAATTCATGAATCTGTCCCATCCACTCAGCATCTCGCTTAGCCAAATAGTCATTGACAGTAACAACGTGAACACCCTTACCCTCTAATGCATTCAGATACGCCGGAAGGGTGGAAACCAATGTTTTACCTTCACCAGTACGCATTTCTGCAATTCGTCCCTGATGCAGAATAATACCACCGATAATCTGTACACGGTAATGCTCCATCTGTAAAACTCGTTTTGCTGCTTCTCTTACTGTAGCAAATGCTTCTGGAAGCAGATCATCCAAGGTTTCTCCTTTTGCCAAACGTGCTTTATATTCTTTTGTCTTTCCACGCAGCTGTTCATCAGAAAGTGCCGCCATCTCTGGTGCAAGAGATTCTACTTTATCCGCAATTGGATAGATTCTCTTTAATTCCCGCTGACTGTGTGTTCCAAAGACCTTGTCAATAATTTTCATAACTCTGTTGACTCCTTATGCAGACTTTAGTCTGTTGCAGACTTTCGCCTGCCATCTTCATTCAATTCAGCTGCAAACTCTGTTTTTTCATTTCCATTTGTTTGCAAAACCTACAGGTTATTGTAACAGATATATGAATTCAATTCAACCTTTACCCCCATGTCAAAACTCTTAACTTTTTATGAACAAATTATGTTTTTTGACTTTTTACGGCATTGTTTTTGTTTTAAAACAGTGGTTGTTTTTTCCCCTTGCTTCCTTGCTTTTTATGGTGCAAAGTGCTATCTTTTTAGTAGTGGTGTAATACACCGTGTTTTCTCTATATTAATATAGAAGAAACACAGACGAAAAATGAAAATAATAGAGGTGCAGACAAATGAGCAAGACATTTGACGATTTACTGTGGAAAGTAAATTCATGTGACAAAAAGAAACTGGCAGTAGCTGTTGCGCAGGACAAGGCCGTTTTAGAGGCTGTAAAAGCTGCAAAAGAACGTAACATTGCAGATTCCATCTTAGTTGGTGACGCTGACAAGATTAACGAAATTGGTGCTTCTCTTGGCATGAACATGGCTGACTACGAAGTAATTGATGTAAAGGATACTGTAGAAGCGTCCCTTACTGCTGTAAAATTAGTACACGATGGTGACGCTGACATGTATATGAAAGGTCTCTTAGACACAAAGACTTTCTTAAAGAGCGTATTAGATAAAGAAGTTGGTCTTCGTACCGGTAAGCCATTATCCCATGTATGTGTGTTCGAAATTCCTGGTGTAGACCGTCTTTTATTCTTATCAGACGTTGCATTCATTCCATATCCATCATTGGAAGATAAAAAATGCATGATTGAATATACAACAGAAATTGCAAGAGCTTGCGGCGTAGAATGTCCTAAGGTAGCTCCACTTGCTGCTGTTGAAGTAGTAAATCCTAAAATGCCTGCTACTGTAGAAGCCGCTGAACTCACTAAGATGAATGAAGAAGGCGAGATTACAGGCTGTATCGTAGACGGACCTCTTTCTATGGATATCGCATTATATAAGGAAGCTGCGGAAGAAAAAGGTGCACTAGGACGTAAAGTTGCCGGAGACGCTGATGTTTTAATTTTCCCTGACATCCACGCCGGTAACTTAGTATATAAATCAATCGTACATATGGTAAACTGCAAAAACGGTAACGTTTTAACAGGAACAGCTGCTCCTGTTATCTTAACTTCCCGTTCAGATGACTGTGAGACAAAAGTTAACTCTATCGCACTCGCAGCTGTTGTAGCAGAAGAATTAAAGAAGAATAAATAAAAGGAGAAGGAACATGGCAGTAAAAAGTTTAATCATCAACCCAGGTTCAACATCTACCAAGATTGGTGTGTTTGAAGACGAAACATTATTATTTGAAGAAACCTTAAGACATTCTACAGAAGAGATCGCACAGTATGCATCCATCGTAGACCAGAAAGATTTCCGTAAAGAAATCATCACAAACTTATTAAAAGAAAAAGACTTCGACATCAACTCTTTAAATATGGTTGTAGGCCGTGGCGGTATGTTAAAACCAATCCCAGGCGGTACATACGCTGTTACAGATGATTTATTAGAAGACTTAAAGATCGGCAAACAGGGACAGCACGCATCCAACCTTGGCGGTATTTTAGCAAGAGAAATCGGTGATTCCATCGGTGTTCCTTCCTTTATCGTAGACCCCGTTGTTGTAGATGAATTATGCGACCTTGCAAGATATTCAGGTGTTCCAGAACTTCCAAGAACAAGCGTATTCCACGCACTGAATCAGAAAGCAGTTGCAAAACGTTATGCGAAAGAAACAGGCAAAGCATACGATACTCTGAACTTGATCGTTATACACATGGGTGGCGGTGTTTCCGTTGGTGCTCATGAAAACGGACGTATCATCGATGTATTCAATGCTTTAGACGGCGATGGTGCATTCTCTCCTGAACGTGCAGGCGGTGCTCCAGTTGGCGCACTCATTAAAATGTGTTTCTCTGGTCAGTATACAGAAAAAGAAGTATACAAGAAATTCGTTGGTAACGGCGGTTTCAATGCCTACCTTGGCACAAACGATATGCGTGATGTAGAAAAGATGGTAAATGATGGCGACGCGAAAGCAAAAGAAATTCGTGATGCATTCATCTTCCAGGTAAGCAAGGATATCGGATCTATGGCATGCGTATTAAATGGTAAAGTAGACCAAATCGTAGTAACCGGTGGTATCGCATACGACAAGGGTGTTGTTGCCGGATTAAAAGAACGTTGCGAATGGATTGCACCTTTTACAGTATATCCTGGTGAAGATGAATTACTTGCTCTTGTACAGGGTGGTTTACGCGTTGTAAATGGTGAAGAAGAAGCTATGAAATACTAAGATTATTTTAATAAAAGGGCATCTTACGATGCCCTTTTTTAACAAAGGAGTTTTTGACATGACAAAGAAAGAATTAGCAATTGCTTTACATGATAAGGGATATAACTGCTGCCAGGCGGTTGTATGCGCATTCAAGGATGAACTTGGCATTGACGAGGAAATCCTATTTAAGGCTGCTGAAGGCTTCGGCCTTGGAATGGGGTGTATGAACGGCACCTGTGGCGCTGTATCCGGTGCCGTTATGGCTGCCGGCTTCAAAAATTCCACTGCTAACTTCGATGGACCCAAGAGTAAGATGGATACCTATCAATTATCCAAAGAAATTCTGACCACCTTCGAAAAGAAGAATAGTTCTATTACTTGTAAAGAACTAAAAGGAATTGACACTGGTACTGTTCTCCGCTCCTGTCCAGGCTGTATCGAAGATGCTGTGGATTTAGTCAGTGAAGTATTAGGATTATAAACAGACCAAAAGCCGGCATGCTTTACATGCCGGCTTCAGACTGTAGACAAAGTTGGTGCTGAATTCAATAATTCAGCACCACTTTTCTT
>CAZHGE010000037.1:0-25296 GCA_964531805.1 uncultured Lachnospiraceae bacterium | reverse complement strand
AGAAAAGTGGTGCTGAATTATTGAATTCAGCACCAACTTTGTCTACAGTCTGAGAAGATAGGCCCCGGCCTATCTTCTTTTCTATTTCAAAATATATTTTGGTATTCTGCACTGGAGTGCTTTTTGTACTGCGGGCAGATACTTTTTTCCCACTAACAACTGAATATCATCCTGCTTTAGCAATACCATTCCTTCTTTACTATCTAAATGCTCTACATATAAGGTATTTAGTAGAATACTTTTATTACACTGTATCAAGCACTTAGAATCGGCTTCTAATTGAAAATCGCGCAGTGGTTTATGCAGCATTTCCAATACTTCTCCGTTAATCTTATAAATATATAAAACCCGATTCATAACCTCCACATATAAAATATCCTTTATTTGTATCGGATAAATAATCCCTTGCGCTCTTACTAAAAACTCTTTATCCGCTTCTCTCTGATTCCTGTGATACATTGCTTTTTCCAACACACGGCGCAATTCTTCTACTTTAAACTTTCTTGGTAAAAATCCCAGACAATTAATCTCCCGATAGGCATACATTTGAGGTTCCAACACAGTAGAAACAAAAACAATCGGAAGCGAAACATATTTTTTATCTTCACGTATACTTTTTGCCCACTGAATTCCCGGATATTCTTCCAAATCCTTTTCTTTATATACGGTATCTAAAATCAGAACATCTATTTCCTCTTCATTCATGATTTCCTGGGCTTCTTGTAACGTATTTGACGTATAAATATCCATCCTTTTTCCAAATTGCATTGCCGTTTCCTTTAGTACAACTACAATACGCTGGATCTGCCTGTCATCACTGTCTACAATCAATACCTGCTTTCTCATCTATTCCTTATGCCCCTCTTCAAACATATCCGCTACCGTAACATGCAGAACTTCTGCCAACGCCTTTAATTCAAAATCGGTCACTCTTCGTTTATGCCCTTCAATTCTGGAAATAGATCCTCTGCAGATATAAATTGCATACGTCTCCAAACGGATGGACAACTGATTCTGACTCAGCTGCCGTTTCAACCTATATCTTTTTACATTATCTCCTATGATATTTTGGTTTTCATCATCTGTTTTTCGTGCCACGTTTCTATCTCCATAACGTTTTGACACGATAATTTTATTATATATTTCCTATGCCTATGTCTTAAAAATGGACTTCGAGACTTATTCAATACGATTTTTCTTTATGCATATCTTTTAAACCAAACGACACCACGCTTTACGAGTCGTCTTATTGGAAAAGGCGCTGGATTATTCCAACGCCTTTTCTGCTTTCTCAATTGTCTCATATCCATATAATTTTGCAGTGTGCTCCATCGTTTCATAGGCAAGATTACGGTTTTCCTTTAACAATCCGGTAATAAACTTTCCATACAAAATAAAGGTAGTTTCTGAATAAGTACTCATTTCTCCTCTTAAATAAGTCTCATACGAAGTCTGGAACGGAGTATCTTCACTGGTATGAATGACTCTTGCATTCCCCGCCATATTAGGATACTTCCCAGCAAATTCTTCCATCCATCCCACCTGAATCTTAATGATTTCTTCTTGAATGGCAATTCGTTCTTCATTCAACGCAGGAAGTTCCCTTTCTAAACGGGCATATTTTTCCGGAGTAGTACTTTTCATCATACGGGCATACTTTTCCATAATCAGATTCCAGCCTTTATTTTCTGCCGTAACCAGATCCCCGTAAAAACTACTCAGTAACTCTTCCGGCCATGTCATATACTGACTTTTACGCATAATAGAAAAAGTCTGGTAATCATCCTGACAGCCTGCTCTGCCGCCTTCATTTTGCACCTTGTCAAACTGCTTCCATTCTAACTGTACAATTGCTTCTACTAAATCCATATTTTTTCCTCTCAAAACGGACCGGATATGATTCTCTAAAAACAAATTGGTTCCATCCGTCAATCCTTGTCTTACCATTTCCTGTAAAATGCATGCCGCTATTTCTTCAAAAGCCGTCACACATTCATCATTTTCATTAACAAATGCAGAACTGTACTCTGCCTTTTCCCACGCCTTTGTTTGAACCGGAAGTACTGCTACCTTTTCTAATAACGGAAGAATTTCCTGTACAAATGGAAAAATATCCCTTCGCAGCGCCATTTTTTCCAGCCCTTTTTTCTTCCATTTGTAATAAGGTGCAAATTCCCGCCGTAAAAGGTACACTAAATCCATGGCCGCTTCTATTGCCTTTACCACACAAAGCCTGGAAGTTACCACATCCTTCCTTGCCATCATACGCGGGTAATTGCTTTGAGCATACTGGGAAAAATCATGCAGACTCTGCGCCAGTTTCTTACGCCAAACCATTTCCGGATAATAATCCATTAACTGTTTTCTAACCGTTGTAAAAATTCCAAGGCCGTCATAAAACACTTCACCATTTACCGCTGTCGCCAGCTGATGTTCTTCCATCTTTTCCCAAAAGTTCGGCATTTGTTTATCAAAAGGCCTTTCATTTTCTTCTTCCTTAACAGTTTCTTCATAATCAAGGGCTGTTCCCAGCAGATTATCATAAAATCCATTAATGGAAAATACGCCTCTGCGGTTATACAAAAACAAATCCTGTGAATCCTTTTTTACATGTTCACAGACTAAATTTTCATATTCTGCCTGTAACTTATCACCAATCTTCTCATAATCCGTTTCATTCAGCCACATGCAAAATCCCATTTCATAATCATGGTCCGTGGATATGGCATCATCAAACCCAAAACAGTCCGACCCTTCTCCTACCAAACCAACTGCAATGCGATTCTCATATTCCGGAAACTTTTCATGAATCATTTCTTTTCCATAGTGTTCATAAAATGCCCGACTGCGTTCTAAATTTGAAATCCATGTTTCTCCATCTTGACCGTGTTCTCCAGACTTCTCTTGCAAAGTCTTGGAATCCATAATCTGCTTCTTTGCAAACTGGTATTTTTCCATTACCCTTGCATAGTTATCTGTTTTTCCTACATGCTTTTCTAATTCAAACAACCCTTTTTCATAATATGGAACAGCTTTCTTATATTCCTTTTGGAAACAGTAGGCATCCCCCATTGCTACCAGGGCCGCGCCGTAATGGAAGTCCCTGCCGCCATCCTTTTCAAAAACCGCCAGTGCCTCCTGTAAATAGGAAACTGCCTCCTGATAGGCTTCCTTCGTTCTGATCTGTAAAAGGGTTGCAGCCAGATTCGTCCGCGTTGTTGCCTGTGGTATCACCGCCTCTTCATAGGAATCGGCAATCACAAGTGCTTTTTTTAACATATCCCGTGCCGCTTCAAAATCTCCCATTTCCTGATACAGAAGACTCCAGTTATTATACAAACTGGCATACATAAAATCATTCTGTGACACCTGCCCGTTGTAGGTAGTTTCCACAATCCTGTATAAATCAAGAGATTCCTTAAACAAACCAAATTGGCGATAGGCATTCGCCACATTCAAAAGAGAGGTCGCATAATCTATGCGCCCCTCTAACTGCATTTCTTTTAAAATCTGTTGTAACTGCTCACAGTAATGAAGTGCTTTTTCTTTTTGGGTAGTATCTCTGTAAAAACCAATAATCTCATTTAAAAGCGTTACTAAAACTCCCATTTCGGATTTTCCTTTTGCTTCTGTAATGACATCCACAAGATATTCTTCGATCTCAGGCAGACTGTTTTTCCCAAACATACTGTCATACTTTGATAAAATCTGATTTAAATCCATAATCTGCTCTCTATTTTACCTTTTCAAAATCACTGGCTGGATGCTTACAAAGCGGACAAATGAAATCTTCCGGTAACTCTTCTCCTACATATTCATATCCACAAATCTTACATCTCCATACACTCTGTCCGTCTTTTGTTTCTGGTGCACTCTGTGGCTTTGGCTTAATATTATTCTGATAATATTCATAAGTAACTGATGGTACATCACTTAATACTTCCATATTGGTCACTGCACAAATAAACAAAGTATGCGTTCCCAAATCTACAGTCTGCTCCACCCATGCGGAAATATAAGCATTAGTGCCTTCTGTGATATAATTTACATCATTTAACGCTTTCTTGAATCCCGTAAATCCTGCAAATTTATCCACATCACGACCGGACTGGAAGCCAAAACGTTTAAATAATTCAAAACTGGCATCCTGACTTAAAATAGAAACATTGATTTTTCTTGTCTCCATAACCATGTTGTGGGTATGATTTGATTTGTTGATTGCTACACTAATGCGGTTTGGATCCGATGTAACCTGAATGGCTGTATTAATGATGCAGCCATTCTGCTTGCCATCCTGACATGCTGTTGCTACAAATAATCCATAGGTTAACTTATACATTGCTTTTGCGTCCATTGTTTTTCCTCCATAATATCATTCTATATATTATCTGCTACAGTCTCAACTCTTTTTTCCGCTGTTACATTACGGATCATAGCATAGAACAAACAGCTTCCATTACTCTTTCCAATCATACGTACATTCGTACGGATATAGACTTTCTTAAATCCACAGTCTGACGAAGGAGCTTCTATCCATGTCTCACATTCTTCTTCCTCTCCTGATTGAATTGCCCGTTCTAACATATCCAAATAAATGGAGCGGTTGGCATCATCAAAATAACTCATAGGGTCACTTTCAATAATATCTCTTTCCGAAAGATTCATTCCCAATTCCTGAATATATTTTTTATTGACACGTAATACTTCTATACTTCCATCCCGATAATCGAAAATAGCCGCCCCGCCTACATAATTACTAAAGATTAAGGTCTCTTGTGATTTCGGGTCCCAAAAACTGCATACCTGTAACTTTTCATTCAAATCCATCTGTGGAATCTTTGTATCAATGTTACTCTTACTTAGAAGCTCTACATACTGATCCTCCGGCAGCGGACGTGAATACAAATATCCTTGAATACAGTCACATCCAATACTTCTTAAGAAATCCGCCTGTTCAACATGTTCCACACCTTCTGCAATAACCGGCATACCAAGCCATTTTGCCATACGCACCATGGAACTTAAAATGGTACCGCCCTTCTTCGTATCCGAATCCGTAGAAAGAAACATCATATCTAATTTGATGATATCCAGTTCGATATCCTTTAACACATTAAGTGAAGAATAACCGCTTCCAAAATCATCCATTTCCACAATATAGCCACATTTATGAAGACTTCTGATAATCTCATTTGCATGCTGACTACCACCAACTACTACGGACTCTGTAATCTCAATCCGAAGATGTTTGGTTGGAACATCATATTTTTTACGGATTTCTTCTAATTTTTCCACGAAATCCGGCATGAAAATATCGTGCCGTGAAAAATTACTCGATATTGGTACAATTGGTAATTCCTTATCCATGCAGCTACGAACAAAACGGCATACCTGCTCAAATACATATAAATCTAATTGTGTAATAAAGCCGTTTTTTTCGAAGATGGGAATAAATACTCCTGGTGAAATCATTCCTTTCTCCGGATGCATCCAGCGCACCAGCGCTTCTGCTCCCACCAGCATACCCGTTGAATGATTATACTGTGGCTGATAATATAAAATAAACTGTTCTTCCTCCAATGCCTTACCCATAATACCGGAAATTTCCTGTTCACCCAGCATATCATTACGCATGGCTTCCGTATAATAATTATACTTGGAAGTGTAACTTCCTTTTATGGCTGACTGTGCTAACACCGCACGATCAATCATGGCATCCACAGTAAGTAATGCCTCATTTGTCACATAAATTCCCACATTGCAGGTGACTTTAAATGGCAGTTTGTATTGTGTTACGGCATCAATCAAGCCTTCCACAAAATGATCCAGTTCATCTCCTACATGATGTGTAAAAATCAAAAAGCGGTCAGAATCCAATCTACATAATACTGATCCTGGTTTTGCAGCTCTGCTAATCACACCTGCAATATATTTAAGCAGTTGATCCCCTTCTGCCATACCAAACATATCATTGATTGCCTTAAAACGAATAATATCCAAATAAATCAATGCATATTCACCAGAATCCACCTTCATACCATTACTCAAAATAGTATTTTCCACTTCTTTTACAAATGCTTTTTTCTGCAAAAGACCGGTTAACTTATCATAGCTGCTCACATGTTCTTTATAACAACTGTCCACCGCATCCTTATCCAGATCCGTAATAGTAATATGAATCACTTCTTTTGGAACCGCAGCAACAAAGCCGACACGATACCATTTCTGTGTCTGCCCTTCTTTCTCTAAAATACATTCTGTAAACTCTACCTGCGGAGCATCACTATCTGCTATTTCAGCCAGTTTTTCCTGAAACTGCTTTTGCAATGCTGGTACAAACTGTTCATCCTCCGCATCCATACAAGTAAAACTACCATTTTGGCAGTCATACGTAATCAGCCTGTTTTTGTCATTTGTCATCATCCTGTCGTCTCTCCTGATCACTTTCATTGCTATTTACACTATTGTCTAACGGTTGTTTCCATGGGTCAAAACAAACTGACACTTTCCATTTCGTTTTGCCTCATATAATGCCTCATCTGCTTTTGCATATAATTCATCTAAAGTGGTTCCGTCCTGTGGGTAAAAACTAATTCCTATACTTCCAGACAAAGATAATTCATCGTAAGTATTACAAATTTCCATTATCAATTCAAAAAGTTCCTGTGCTTTCAGTCTGACCTGTTCTACCGTCTCAATATCCTTCATCAGAATCCAGAATTCATCCCCGCCAATTCTTCCTACAATATCACATTTTCTAAAATCATCCCGTAAGGTTTTTGCCAATTTAATCAAAAACTCGTCCCCTGCCTGATGACCCAATGTGTCATTCAACTTTTTAAAATTATCCACATCAATCATTAAAAGTGCATGCTTACTGGTCTTATCTTCTACTAAAACCTGACGAATCAGTTCCATTGTGGTCTCTCTATTTAAAAGCATGGTCATCTTATCCATCTTCGCAGCCGTCATCCACTTTTCTTCTTCCTGTTTCTGTGCATGGATATCTTTGGCGGTTAACATTACACAAAGATGTCCACTGTCCACATCGGTTAGAAAACGCACATCATTATGCACCCACCGTATAGAACCATTCGATAAATATCTTTGATAGATAAAACTAAAGTTGCTGCTTCCTTTTCTATAAAGGCGTCTTAATTCTTCTGCTGTAAAATAACTATAGAACCGATAAACTTCACTTTCTTTGTCCACAATAGAATCCAGTGCAGCATCTAATAATTCTTCAACTGTATTACAAGCCTGCATCATTCCATTATGTATCATATTTCTGCGCTGACTAATAATACGCCAACCATCAATATCAATATAGGAAACCGCATATGCATCATCCGGTAATTCAAATAAAAGCTGCAATTCCTGCTGATAATGCTGTCGTACAAGGTAATCCCTTGTAATATCCTTGGTAATCCCTAATATCCCTATAAAGCATCCATTCTCATCGTTTAAAATATACTTTGAAGTAGATCCATAACGGGCTTTGCCATTTTCTTCTGTTATTGGTTCAATATAATCAACCAGATTTTCTCCGCTTGCAATCAGCTTCTTATCATCCGCCACATAACGCATCGCAAGCAGTTTATCCTCAAAAATCTCACTATCCGTATGGTTTATAATATCTTCTTCTCTTTCTTTGCCAACCATTTTAACAAAAGGCAGGGATGCCGCCACATAACGCAGTTTGGCATCTTTTATAAAAACCATATCCTTCGTGTTTTCTAATGTATTACGAAACACAGCATAGACAAGGGCATTCATTCTATTTTGTTCTGTTTTTTTCTGTAAATAATCTTTTGAATTATTTTTCATTTTCCCTTCCTCGCCATAATTGTAAGTACTATTTTCATTATACTCTGATTTATTTCAGATTCCAACCACGAATAATAGGACTTTTTTATCATATGCATATTTTCTTTATTTTTTCAGATACTAGGAAATACAAACATGTTTGCGTTACGAAACATTTTGTTTCAGAGTAAATTCACATGAAGTAAAAAATCTATATTAGAATATGGAGTGAAAAAGAAATGGATACAGATAAAAAAGAATTAGGTGCAAAACTCGCTTATGCAGCATTAGACGAAGTTCCTTCACCCAAAGCAGATGCAAAAGAAATTGTAGGGTTAGTAAAATCAAGTGGAAAAATATCCGGTTATCAGCTTTCCGATGGTTCCACTGTTTCAAAGGAAGAAGGTGTTTCCATGGCAAAAGCCGGTGAAATCCAGGGTGTTGGTGTTGCCCACAGAAAAGACAGCGAATATCTCAAATCTCTTCCAGATGGAACAGAAAATAATAATTTGGGGAATCTGCCTTCTGTAAGTGAATAAATACTGGAACTGGAAAAAGGCGGCACATATTGTACCGCCTCAAATAACTTTCTTACAATCTTTTATCTATACTCAAACTTCCCATCATTCTTCTCTTCCAATGCCCTAATAAGATGATAGGTGTATTCACAATAAGGAACCTCGATCCCATGTTCTTTTCCCATACGAATCATCTCACCCGCAAGCATATCTATTTCGGTATGGCGCCCCGCATCCAAATCCTGTAAGGTTGAAAATCTGGCAGCCGGTTTTACACCTTGGAACAAGGTAAATTCTTCTGACAATGGAATTCCTTTAGCGTTTGCCACTTTAGCAACTTCTTTCCAAAGCTGGCTGGCTATGTAATGCACATGCTCACTGTCAGTATAAGCCTGAAAGCCTACTCCCAAGATTGCCTGAGGTAAATTCTGTGCCACATTGCTGGCATATTTCTGCCACATATCCAAAATAATGTCTTCCATAAAATGATAATGGATTCCCGCATTTTCAAATAATTCTTCTACCGCAAGCACTCTTTGGGTCGGCTCCTTACAATCCTTTTCCCCAACAAAAACACCAGCTGTAATTTCCGGAATAAAGGTAATCTCATTGCCATTTCTCACGGAAGCAATACGCATAACGGAATACAACATATGCTCCATGCCAATCGCATTTCCTATAATCTCCTCTGATTTTACACCATTTAAAAGACTGAGCACGATGGTCTTTTCTCCAATCATACTTTTGATATCATCCAGTGCTTCTACTAACCCATCCTGCTTACTGGATACCAAAAGCAGGTCCACATTTTTTACTTCATCCGGCGTTTTTACATTTAAGTTATATTGCTTACCATTGATAACAAGTCCTTCTTTTTCTAAGCGTTCTTTACGTGTGCCTTTGGCAACTACACAGAAATCATCTCCCATTATCTCCGATAATCCCCATATAAAATAAGCGCCTACGGCGCCTGCACCTAAGAGTGCGACTGTTTTTATCTGCATTGCAGTATCCTCCTTATTAATTTATGTATTTATACTTTTTTTGACATTTTTCTATCGGCATCACTTCTAATGCGATATATAATATATATGCTGTCGCCTCTTTCCAGTAGGAAGGAGGTGAACCAAATGGATATACTTACTTCACTTACATTATCCGTTATAGCAAGTGTAATAGCCTATTACATATGCAAGTGGCTGGACGGATAACTTAGACAGCACAACCCATTACTATTACTAAAGATAAAAACCCCAGAGATGGCACTCTCTGGGGTTTAATTTTGCCCTATGGACACTTACTTCACTTCGCCTATACATATAATATCAAATGTGCGTTTTCTCCGCAAGTGTAAGTTTTTTAACGCTGTATTATGCCTTCTTATGCAATTTTTATGTTCCATCAACTCTATTAGTTCTAATATTGAATCTCAATTATTCTCATCCAGCGTTCCCAACAGTTTATACATCAGTCCTTCTTCCACATTTTCAGGATCAGTATGAAAGATATCAATCTTCTCTCTATCGGCACTTCTATCTGAAAACGCCGGATATAGGAATCCAAAGACCGGTTCCGCCGGCTCATATTCTGCCTGCATCGGACTCACCGTACAGATAATAAACTCATACACTTCCTCAGATTCCCACTGGCTTTCTTTGTCTTTTCCTTTTAACGGGATATCGTACACTCCATGAAAAACAAACACCGCTGCATCATGGTCCACGGGATACCCGTCCGCCATCTGCTCATAAAATACTTCCATAAGCGCATCATTTTTGAGTCCACATTGTAACATTGCCTGCAGCAACTGCCATATACTATCTTTTCCCTTTGCGGTCTCCGGGAAAGTATATTCCTTTAACTGCTCATTTGTTTTGGAAAAAGGTACAGTCTTTGCCAATTCCAAATTCCTTGCTTTATCCGCATTCGACAATTTTCCAAAATGGATATTAAAACTCTCATCCACTTCACCCATGTCATCTATGTATGCGCCTGCTATTCTGTCAAAACAGTTTCTCGACGGTGTCATGCGCCTTGTCAGCTCCAGCATATCTTCTCGGTTAATCATGTTACTCCCTCCATGGACGTTTTTTTGAAAACCAGCCGTTGCTCTCCCAATACTCTTTTTCCATCGTGGAAGAGCCCATACCTGTTGCCTGCATCATTCCCATAAGCTTAAACATAAACCGAGTCTTAATTCCAACCACCGGCTTTTTGTCATTGGAGAGCCGCTTTGCAAACTTCGTTGTGGCTTTCTCAATTTTTTCCTTGTTCTTTGCACTCACCATATCCCAGTTCATGGCCTGTAGTGCGACACCATATGACTTTATATAAGGAACTCCCTGATAAAACAATGCTGTAGTAACATCCTTAACTGCGGATTTCGCACCTTGTCCGGCTGCTGTGGATACCACGACTGCTTTCTTTGAAAACATACATCTTCGTGGTCTGTGCACCATCCAGTAGGTAAAGGTCAGATCAATAAAGGATTTCATTGGTGCCGAAGCCCGCAGACAATAAGTTGGTGTTGTAAAAATAAGCACGTCTGCTGCCTCCACTGCATCCATAATAACCTTTTTTTCCTCGTAAAAAGGACACTTTTCATCCCCTTCAATACACTGATAACAACCAAGGCAGAAATGATTCAGATCTCTTGGAAGAAAAAACTCTGTTACTTCTTTTTCTACATTGATTTTATCTGCAATCATTCTTCCAATATGATACGAGCTTCCTTTATGATTTTGTCCGTGTATAAGTACGATTTTCATGTTTTCTCCTTGTCCATCCGCAGGTAACTGCTCCATTCGCTGCCTTACTGTATCCTCATTTTACAGTCTCTTTACTAAGCCTGATACACCCTGCTGAATTGTCTGATATGCCTTTCCAAAAGTTCTAATGCCTCCGGCTCCCTTTCCGGCTGCCTGTCGCAAAGAGTCAACAGCATATAATTTGAGAAAAGTTTGCCAACTCCTCATTCTGAAACTGCTCCAGCGTCAGCATTTTCCGAAACCTCGACACATATTCATCATGCAGGAAATAAGAAATCAAACTCACTCCCATCTTCACCAGTTCATCTTCTGATACCTTTGCAAAAATACCCGCATCTGCATCTACATCACTGCCGTTCATATTAAGAACTGCTGCCTGCTTCTCATAACCACTTTTCATCTCGTCTAGAATGGCATTAAAAATATCCTGTTTACTCTTATAATGCTTATAAAGGGACGGTGCCTTGATGCCTACTGCTTCGGCGATATTAAAAGAATAATTTATGTAAGTTCTACTGTTAAATCACTATCGCCATTTATACAATTCATACAGGACTCCTTAAATGAATTTAATTTTATGTCTTCTATTATTTTTCCATCAATCTCTTTTCTATATCTGATGCACTATATAACACGTTTGTTACAATTACGCTATCTTCACTAATAACATAGAACACAGAATAATTATCAACTACCAACCTACGTAATTCTCTCTGTTTTTCTCTTTCGGATTTTAGCACTCTAAATTTTTCTGGAAATATATCTAACTTTAGAATCGCTCCAGCAATACGATCATATTGTCTCATTGCATTTTCTGGAGATAATAATTCATTTGCAATATAATTATAGATATCTTCCATATTTTGTAAGGCTTCTTTTGTAATTTCAACCTTATATTGCTTCATTTAATGCCTTTCTCTAAACTCAGCAAATGCACTAGCTGCATCCACTACATTACCTTTCTCAATGTCAACATATCCCTTGTCTAATTTGTCTTGTAATTCTGTTGTTGTCATTGCATCTGCATTTACAGAATTTGCAGCCTTGGGCAATACAACTGAAAATGGAATTCCGCCAACTAAGACAATTTGTTTTAAATACATATCTATTGCGGTTGCCATTGGAATTCCTAATTGTGATAAAACATTTTCCGCACTTTCCTTCACATCCGGATTTACTCTCAAATTCAACGTCGCTGTTTTTCCCATATAACCACCTCCACATTTGAATTGTAACGCAAAACGCGTTACAATTCAACAATTAGTTGATTATATTATGATTCCCTCCAAATGATCTATCTCATGTTGGCAGATCTGCGCAGTCCAGCCTGACAACTTCTGTTTCTGCTTTTTCCATGCAAAATCATAATATTCTACTTCAATATTCTGATATCTAGTAGTCTTGCGCACGCCTTCCAATGACAGACAACCTTCCTCCGTCTCATACGGCGTGTCCTTTTTTGTAATAACTGGATTACAATTCCACCAGCTGTCCATTTTCAAAATAATAAATATTCTCCATCTTATACCCATACTTCGAACCTTCAACGCTTATATGAGGCTCAAAGGTAAAAAAAGAAACATCCCCCAAACAGGTCTGATTTCCTTTTTCAATATAGATTCTGTCATCCTTCTGTCTAACAATGGAATGTCCCAGATTTCCCATAAAATCAAGATTAATAAATCCCTTTTCTTCGATTACACCATTCATATGGTAAAAAAGCTGCTCGAATGTTGTTTGTGGTGTTACACAATTCTTCAGTTCATTATGTAAAAAAGTTTCCATTGCTAAACCCTTTTTCCACTCATCATTTATAACTGCATCCAATTCGACTACTTTTCCATCCTGTACGATAATCGTTCTAGCATAATCGCCCCATGTATCTCCATTTTGCGGACTCAAATCTATGGTGATAATATCATTTTCCTCTATCAATCTGTCTGAGGTCTTATACTCCCTCCCCGATACAGATAACGTCGTTTCATCATTTGCAAAAACAAATGCACCTACATCCCAATACCAAAAAGAATCCGCACCCAGTTCCAGCATTTTCTGCTCACATTTCTCGCGCAGTTCAATTAACGACATACCCGGTTTGATTTGTGTTTTGATATATTCGATTGTATCTTTTGCTATTTGCTGAACTTGTCTGTATTGCACGGTGTTCTCCTTTAAATATAATTCTTTCTGTTTTACACTTACTTTAATTATGGCAGATTCGCCATAATTAAAAGTAAAATTATACATTCCATCCATTTACAAACTTGCATTATCGTAAATTGAACAAATCAAATGTCTTTGCTTCAAATATTACCATTCTGCTCTCACAGTCATTTATAAAAGACTGAAATTCATCCTCAGAAATTTCTGTAGCTGCAGATACATCATAGATTCCATTCGCACTATAATAATATCCACCATTATTCATATCATTATCTTTAGGATAAGTGAAATATAATTCTTTTGATGTAAGCGCAGTTGCGCCGGGAGCAAATTCTAATAACTCCTCATAGGAATAAGCAGCGCCTCCGGAACCTGAGCGATATATCCTGCCATCATCCAGTAAGTAGTATCTATTTCTTGCCCATCCTTCTATCACTCTCACAGGCGTTCCTTCTACCAAAGTATACATATCAAGAATTCTTACATTTCCCGGTTCCGTCCAGACAGTATCGACAATAAGAAGTTCTTCCACTCCATCTTCATTTACGTCCATAACACAATATGCAATAGCTTTCATTCTATCGTCCACTTCATCACAGGATACCACCGCTTCATATATTCCTGTACAAAAATGAACACAGTTTATCTCATCTGTTGCCGGATTAAGCTGCAATGCATCATAAATATTATTTAATATAAAATCATAAGGTATTGGCAGCTCTTCTTCCACAACTGTTTCTGTCGTGCTCTCTTCTTCCGCTTCCATTGCCTCCATAGTTTCATTATCAGATAAAGTTTCTATAATTTCTACATTTTGCTCCGTGGATGCGTTTTCGGTAGTTGTGACAGATACATCTATAGATTTGTCAGAACTATCATTTGCACACCCTGCCAAATATAGCATTGTCACCAATATTATAAATGTCCATTTCCTCATTTTTCTCATAGTAAATACCTTTCCGCAACCATCTGACTGCTTCTTCTAATCCACATTTTCAACTAATCTTCGAAATAATCTTCTTTTCATTCCGCTTTGCGAACTCACTTAAGGAATATGAGCGAATTCTCTGACTTACGATATTAGGAACTAGAAAACCGTTATTAGTAAGCTTCACACATCGGTTAATAATTGTTTTATTGGTTACACCTAACATCCTGCTTACGTCGATTGGCGTAAACTCTAGTAATCTCTTTTTCAAAAGAAAAGCCAACAGCTCCTTTTCTTTTTTATTCAAGTAAGACAGACTGCCCTCCAAATCATCCGCCTGCGCACCTTTTGATAATTCATATACTTTTTTTGAATACAACTCCACCATAGAAAGGAAATAGTTTACCCAAATCTCAGGATGTGGTGGATTTTCTCTTCCTGAATAATACAATGCCGGCAATCCCATCTGAAGTGCATCATAATACTCATCAGGGTCATATGCAAAATATTCTTCCAGCGAACCAATACCATTAAATCCATATCCATAAAAGTCGAGTATATACCCCGACATAAGTCTCGCTGTTCTTCCATTTCCATCTTCAAAAGGATGAATCGTAACCAATTGATAATGAACTACCGCCGCAATTATTAACGGATGATCATCTGTTGTCTTCACATACCGAACCAACTCATCCAACAGTTCAGGAATATCACTATATTCTGGTGGAATGTAATCCGGAGTTCCACTTGCAGAATCATATACCGCAAATAATATCCCTGGTGGCATTGGTCCTCTGAGTCCTATTTTTTCTTTTGAAGCTCCCTTTTCAACCATCGCTTGTACTTCGAGAATCATTTCTATTGAAAAGGCTTCTTTTCTTTTAAGTTTTTCCTCCAGCAAATTCAATGCCAAAAAATAATTTCTAATTTCCTGTTCAGGCTTCAAAAAATGCTTGTGCTCGTCTCTCTCAATAACCTCTTCTGCCTGTTGCTCCGTAAGTGGATTCCCCTCAATTTTATTTGATGCATATGAACTCTTTTTCTTAGAATTCTTTCGCAATCTGTTTTTCGTCATGGGTGGCAGTTCTATCGTGCTTAATGAAAAACGGTTTTCATCAATCGATGATATTTTCCTTAGTATGTCATTGGTCAAAGTAACCTTTATCATGGATATCAACCTTTCCAAAAAGTTTTTCTTGAAAATAGTATACCCCATAGCATCAAAAAATTCCATTAAATTTACACTATTTTTACACTATTTTTCACTGTACACTAGAAGACTGTGTATCCAAATGCCCAATATGTCACATTATTAATATATCCTTCATTAAATAAAATTCACAATAATGCTTTCGCTAAAGTTTCATTAGAAATTGGATATCCCTCGTGTTCATTAATTATCATACTCACAACCTCACTTTTCTTTCTTAGGTTGTGTGGGATATTAGCATACAAATTTCAATCTTACAATATATTTTTATATCAGTCTTTCGAACTTGTGTTCTTGTTTCTATTATGATATACTCTGTTTAGTAGCAAATTGCTACCGGCAATCGTGTACATGCCTAGCTTACGCAAGGCAGGGGTGGTTGACCTTCATTCTATATGGAATGGAGGTGATGCTTATGAAGAATTTTGATTTCAAAGACCTTATGTCTTTTGGAATGTTCATCTTAGCACTACTGACATTCATTTTTATGATTTGTCACTAAGATAGCAAAAAACCTTCCCTGTACTTTGACCGAGTCGTGGAAGGTTTCTTACTTACATATTATTGGTCAACCACTCTGTGGCGATTGCCTTTTGTAATTATATTATATCAGAGATTTCGATTTCTGCAACAAAATGTATAAAATAATTCTAAAAAAAGCTACACATCCTGTAAAATTCTCCTCTCCTATTCCTGTTTCTAACCCCCTCAAATAGTCACATAACATTTTTTTCTTGTTCTTAATACATATTGATAATTCACTCAAATATTTCCACGTATCAACACCTGCTACCATTTGTTTTATCTCCATTCGATTATATTGTATTCTATGTATCTTCTACAACATTCATTTTATATGACTTTCTTATCTCATGACTTGAAATAATCTTTATCCTATACAAAAAAGACCACTTCGGTCTGCAAGCAGTCCATGTGGTCTTTGTCGCACTCATGCTTATGCATTCATCTTTAACAGCTTCGCCGCCTGGTCCGCTGCGATACAAGCATCGACGATTTCCTGAATATCACCATTCATAATCTTATCAAGTTTGTATAATGTCAGGTTGATACGGTGATCCGTTACACGTCCCTGTGGGAAGTTGTAAGTACGAATCTTTTCGGAACGGTCGCCAGTTCCGACCTGACTCTTACGAAGTTCTGCTTCAGCATCGTGTGCTTTCTGTAACTCTAAATCGTAGAGTTTGGTACGAAGTAAAGCGAACGCTTTGGCGCGGTTCTGAATCTGTGATTTTTCTGTTTGGCTGTAGATTACGATTCCGGTTGGAATGTGTGTTAAACGTACAGCGGAGTCCGTTGTATTGACACACTGTCCACCAGCTCCTGATGAACGGCAAACATCGATACGGATATCTTTTTCATCAATTACAACGTCTACTTCTTCTGCTTCCGGCATCACGGCTACTGTAATCGTAGATGTGTGGATACGTCCGCCGGATTCTGTTTCCGGCACACGCTGTACACGATGTACACCGGATTCATATTTCATAATGGAATAAACGCTTGGACCGGAGAGCATGAAAGTAACGTTTTTCATACCACCAATACCAATTTCTTCCATTTCCATAGTTTCTACTTTCCAACGTCTGCCTTCTGCGTAATGCACATACATACGGTAGATTTCTGCTGCGAATAATGCTGCTTCGTCACCGCCTGCACCGGCACGAATTTCCACGATAACGTTCTTATCATCGTTAGGGTCCTTTGGAAGTAAAAGAATCTTCATCTTGTTTTCCAATTCTTCCACACGATCCTTTGCAGATGCCAATTCTTCTTTTAACATCTCTCTCATGTCTTCGTCACTTTCTTCATCCAGTAACACAAGGCTGTCTTCGATGTCCTGTTTGCATTGTTTGTATTCTTTATACGCTTCCACGATTGGAGTCAGATCACTCTGTTCCTTCATCAGCGCGGTAAAACGCTTCTGGTCGCTTGTTACAGAAGGCTCACTGAGTTCATTTAATACTTCTTCAAATCGCTGTAATAAGTCCTCTAACTTGTCAAACATCTTTTCCTCCTCATGCCGCTTCATGGGCACAAATCACTTTTCCTCTTACCATGTGCCAAAGACTACCCGGTCCAATCCAGCGTAATCCTTGATCACAGACACTTCCTTAAATCCCTTTTCTTTCATCAGTCCGCTGACTGCCTCTCCCTGATCATATCCAATCTCAAAGAAAAGCATACCGCCCCTGCACAAATAGTTTGGACATTCATCCACTATTTTCCGGTAAAAATAAAGTCCGTCCTCACTGCCATCCAAAGCAAGCATTGGCTCATGCCCTTTTACTTCTTCCATCAAAGTTGGAATCACAGCACTTCTGATGTATGGGGGATTTGATACAATAATATCATAGGTTTCTTCTACTTTTTCAAACAGATCACTCTGTAAAAAAGAAGCGTTCAAACCTAATTTTTCACAATTTTCTTTTGCAACTGCAAGTGCCGCTTCGGATACATCCACGCCCACACCTGTACAGTCATTGGAATAGTGTAAAAGACTTAGCAAAATACAGCCGCTCCCCGTACACATATCCAAAATAGAAAATCCATCGTGAAGATGTTTCATCACTTCTTCCACCAGGATTTCCGTATCAAAACGGGGAATCAGAACATTTTCATTAACCGTAAAATCCAGTCCCATGAAATTCTGTACACCGGTAATATACTGTACCGGAATGCGTTCACACCGTTTTGCAAGAGCTTCCTCAAAAGCCTGTGCAAGACTATCATCCAGCACCGCTTCTCCATGAAGCAGAATATCATTTCGAGTCACATGACAGATTCCATCCAGCAAAAGCAGGGTATCACTTTTGGCTTCTTCAATGCCGACCTCTGCCAGTCTCGTTATTCCCAATTCATATGCTTCTTTACGATTCATACTATTCTTCTTCTGTTGTAGCTGACTCTGCTTCTACAACATCTTTTTCAACTTCATCAACTGTTTCCACAGCTGCAACTTCTTCTGTTTCAACAACTGCTTCTTCCGCTACCGTTTCCTCAACAACTGACTCTTCAGCCACAACATCTTCTACAGTTGTTTCCTCAGAACCCTTCTTATACTCCTCATAATCAAAGTTCTCGCCTAAGAATGCTCTCCAGTCAAATACCGCTTCTACAGACTTAATGGCAACTTCAATCATAGCCTCATCCGGTTCTCTGGTGGTCAGTTTCTGTAAAGCAAGCCCTGGTGCGGAAATCAGTTTTACGATTGGGTTCTCACTTCTACCCGCCAAACGAATGATCTCATAAGAAATACCCGCAATTACAGGAATCAATACCAAACGAAGTCCCAGTCTCATAGCCGGATTTTCTACACGGATTAAAATAAACAATGCCACACTGACAATCATAACGATCAGTAAAAAGCTGGTTCCACATCTTCTGTGAAGACGTGAAGAACGCTTTACATTGTGTACGTTTAACACATGACCGTGCTCAATACAGTTGATACATTTATGCTCTGCCCCATGATACATATACACACGTTTGATATCCTGCATCAAAGAAATGGCTACCACATAAATCAAAAAGATCACAATTCGGATTACGCCTTCAATCAATGCAAGTAACGATGTGTTTCTCACATATTTTTCAAAAAATGATGATAAAAAATATGGAAGAATCATAAAAATAGCAACTGCCAATACGATGGAAAGCGCTACCGTGCAGCCCATCATCACTTTTTCTGCATTAAGACCGAACAATTTACCCATTACTTTATCCGTCTTGGTTTCTTCTGCCTCTTCATCTTCATAAAAATTCGCTGAATACGTCAAAGTACGCATCCCCAAAATCAGGGAATCCACAAAATTGAAGACACCACGGATAAACGGAATCTTTTTGATCTTACTTCCGTGTAATACACCATGATATTCTTCTGTATCAATCTCTATTTCACCATCCGGTTTGCGGACTGCCACAGCATACAGATCCTGATTTTTCATCATAACACCTTCAATGACTGCCTGGCCGCCGATTCCCGATGGACAAATTCCTTTTTTTCTTGCCATATTTAAACTCCTTGTAAAACGAAAGGTTGAGATGTAAAACCTCAACCTTTTGGCATAACTTATTTAACACCGTATTTTCTGTTGAACTTATCAATACGTCCATCAGCTCTAACAGCTTTCTGCTGACCTGTGTAGAATGAATGACATTTAGAGCAAACTTCTACGTGAATTTCAGGCTTTGTAGAACCTGTTACGAAAGTATTGCCACAGTTGCATGTTACTGTTGCCTGATAATATTCTGGATGGATTCCTTCTCTCATGATTTTCACCTCTCTATAATAATTTCCAACTATTATTTTTGTTCTCATCCTCTACTGTTTATCAATAAACAGCTTGTTCATTGTAGCACACCACAAACTGCTATGCAAGTGTTTTTTCCACAAAATCTCTTAAATCCTGATAAAAAGAATTTCAAACACTTCCTATCTATAAAGAATACTCTGTTTTTAAAAACCTAGAACAACTTAATCTTTTAAAAAAGTTTTATCTTTTAAAAAAGTTTTATTTTTTTTGCCATTGCCACGAATTCATCATTTGTCTTTGTACGGCTGAACATATCAATAACCTTGTCCACTGCCTCCTCCGCTTTCATGCCGTTAAAGGCTTTTCGGATAATATTGATGGATTCGAGTTCTTCTTTATTAAGAAGCAGGTCTTCTCGTCTTGTACCGGATTTTGGAATATCGATAGCTGGGAATACACGCTTCTCAGATAATTTACGGTCAAGTACCATTTCCATGTTACCAGTACCTTTAAATTCTTCGTATACAACGTCATCCATCTTACTTCCAGTATCTACTAGTGCCGTTGCAAGGATGGTAAGACTTCCGCCCTCACGCATATTTCTCGCTGCACCAAAGAATTTCTTAGGCATATGTAATGCCGCAGGATCAAGACCACCTGATAAAGTACGTCCACTTGGTGGAACGGTAAGGTTGTACGCTCTTGTTAAACGAGTAATACTATCAAGCAGAATCATAACATCCTTCTTATGCTCTACAAGACGTTTTGCACGTTCCATAACCATCTCAGATACACGTTTATGATGTTCTGGAAGTTCATCAAATGTGGAATAGATTACTTCTACATTTGGTCCTTCAATAGCTTCACGGATATCTGTTACTTCTTCCGGACGTTCGTCAATCAATAAGATAATTAAATGAATGTCAGGGTTGTTTTTCTTAACAGATTTTGCTACTTCTTTTAATAAAGTAGTCTTACCAGCCTTAGGAGGGGATACAATCATACCACGCTGTCCCTTACCAACCGGACTCATCAAATCCATAATACGCATTGCAACAGAGCATCCTGGTGTCTCTAAACGGATTCTTTCATCCGGGAAAATCGGAGTCATATCTTCAAAATTATAACGTTTGGATGCTTCATCCGGGGTATAACCATTAATTGTTTTTACAAATAATAAAGCACTGAACTTCTCTGCCTGTGTCTTAATTCTTGTGTTACCGGAAACGATATCCCCTGTCTTCATACCAAAGCGGCGAATCTGGCTTGGTGCCACATACACGTCATTTTCACCCGGAAGATAGTTAGCAGAACGGATAAAACCAAATCCATCCGGCATAACTTCCAAAATACCACACGCAGTAATACCACTGTCCAATTCAGAAAGTGCTGCTTCTTTTTCTTCTCTCTGTTTCTTTTCTTCTTCATCCAGCTTGAGCATCGCTTCTACGACCTCAGCCTTTTTCATGGCAGAAACGCCTTCAATTCCTCTTGACCTTGCGATTTCCCGTAAATCAGCTACTGCCAAAGATTCATACTTCTCTCTCATCTGTTTACCTCTATATATTCTCTTTCACTATTGGGATTGCTTCCTAGATAAAACCAGGAATTAGATACGATTAATCATTTTCTCTGAAAAGTAAAATATAATTTCTTGTAGTATACACCATTTCTTTTAAAATAGGAAGTTTTTTTTAAATAGACTTGCAGTGAAAAAAAGATTGAGATACACTTATGTTTGGAAAAAGAGCGGGCACTGTCCAAAAACTCTGCACGCACAAAACAAAGAAAGAAGGCTTATTATGACAACTGGTGAAAAAGCACTTGCATTACATAAAGAATGGAATGGAAAATTAGAGACTGTTTCCAAATCTCCTGTAAAAAGCAGAGAAGACCTTTCTCTTGCTTATACCCCTGGCGTAGCGGAACCATGCAAGGTAATCGCACAGGACAAAGAAGCAGCCTATACATATACTATGAAAGCCAATACTGTAGCCGTTGTTTCTGACGGAAGTGCAGTTTTAGGCCTTGGCAATATCGGTCCATATGCAGCTATGCCTGTTATGGAAGGAAAAGCAGTTTTATTTAAGGAATTCGGTAATGTCAATGCCGTTCCAATCTGTTTAGATACACAGGATACCGAAGAAATCACCAAAGCCGTTACCTATTTAGCGCCTGGCTTTGGCGGTATCAACTTAGAGGATATTTCCGCACCACGCTGCTTTGAGATTGAAGAACGTTTAAAAGCGACATTGGATATCCCTGTTTTCCATGATGACCAGCACGGTACTGCTATCGTCGTATTAGCTGGTATTATAAATGGTTTAAAAGTTGTAAATAAAAAGAAAGAAGACTGCCGCGTTGTCGTAAACGGCGCAGGAAGTGCCGGTGTGGCAATTACGAAATTGTTACTGACCTATGGTTTTACTAATGTTATTATGTGTGACAAAGTAGGTATTCTTTCTAAAGATACAGAAGGCTTAAACTGGATGCAGGAAAAAATGGTACAGGTTACCAACCCATTAAATGAAACTGGTTCCCTTGCAGACGCCTTAAAGGGCGCAGATATTTTTGTCGGCGTATCGGCTCCGGGTATCGTGACAAAAGAAATGGTTGCTTCCATGAATCAGGATTCTATTTTGTTTGCTATGGCAAATCCTGTTCCCGAAATCATGCCTGACCTTGCAAAAGAAGCCGGTGCCAGAGTAGTCGGCACAGGCCGAAGTGACTTCCCAAATCAGGTAAATAATGTAGTTGCATTCCCTGGAATTTTCAAGGGTGCTTTGGAAGGACGCGCAAAACAAATTACGGAAGAAATGAAGCTTGCCGCTGCAAACGCACTGGCTAATCTTGTTTCTGATGAAGAGTTGAACGAAGACAATATTCTTCCAGAAGCATTTGATCCACGTGTTGCAGAAGTTGTTGCCAATGCTGTAAAATCCAACATCCGTAATTAATTTATGAATACACAGTATCCTATGTGGGGTGATAAGCCCTACTACACCTTAAATACATACTGTAAAAACACTTACGGCGAAAAACTTTACAAAATTGCGTTAGATGCAGGTTTTACCTGTCCCAATAGAGATGGCACCCGAGGTACACGCGGGTGCATTTTCTGTAGTGCGGGTGGAAGTGGTGACTTTGCTGTAAAAACGTACGATACTGCATTCGTCCATACTTCATGCCAGACTCACCGTCCTGTCAAATCACTAGATGAACAGATTGCAGAAGGCCTTTCTCTTTTTAAGGGTAAAAAAACAGGCAGCCGCTATATTGCCTATTTTCAAGCATATACAAACACTTATGCGCCTGTAGCCTATTTGGAACAGATTTACACCGAAGCACTGGACCACCCGGACATCGCCGGTATCTCCATTGCTACAAGACCGGATTGCCTGCCGGACGAATGTCTGACCTTGTTATCTTCTCTCCGTTTACGCTATCCAAATAAATTTATCTGGGTAGAACTCGGATTGCAGACCATGCACGAAGAAACTGCTCACTTCATCAGACGTGGCTATCCATTGTCAGTTTTTGACAATGCCATGAAACGGCTGCGCAATCATCAAATACCAGTTATTGTTCACGTGATTTTGGGACTGCCAAATGAAACCGATGAAATGCAATATGGGACGATAGAATACCTAAATCATTTTCAGCCTTTTGGTATAAAATTGCAGCTACTGCATATTTTAAAAGGAACTGATCTCGCAGATTATTACAATGATCCGGCAAACAACTATGAAACACTTACTAAGGAGCACTACCTTACACTATTAATTGGTTGTATTGAGCGCCTCTCTCCGGATATCGTTCTTCACCGTGTTACCGGCGACGGCCCTAAAAACTTATTAATTGCTCCCACTTGGAGCCTTAATAAAAGAGATGTGCTCAATTCGCTTCATAAACAAATGAAGGAACAACACGCTTATCAAGGCAGACTTTTTTCTGCCCCAACACAATAAAGGTGGTCTATGACTGCCTTCCACTAGAAAGGATTTTTCATGCAGCAGGAAACATTTACTTTATATAAATTGATTGTGTTATATATGCTTGATCAGATTACGGTCCCCCTTAGCAAATCCACCATCAACACCTTTATTTTAGATAAGGGCTATACCAACTATATGATCTTACAACAGGCAATCGGCGAACTGATCGACAATCACCTGATCACACAGAAAAGCGATGCAAACCGTGCCCTTCTCTTAATTACAGAGGAAGGACGCGACACACTTAAATATTTTGAAAATCGTATTAGTGATGCCATCAAAGAAGATGTTAAAAGCTTCCTTGTAGAAAATAAAGCTCAGTTAAAGAATGATTATTCGATCACATCCAATTACTACAAATCCGTAAGCGGCGAATATGAGGCCCAGCTCATGGCAAAAGAAAAAGATGTATTGCTAATGGATCTGCGCATCTCAGTCCCTACACAGGAAATGGCAGAAGATGTGTGCCTGAATTGGAAAAAAAGAAACGAAGAAGTATACCGCATGCTAACGCAGATGCTATTTTAATTATAAAATCCCCTTCCCGTGTGGCTAACGTTCCTAATGCTCACACAGGAAGGGGATTTTTTCTTAATTACTGCATCTGCCTAAGCATTGCTTATGTGTCTTCTGCTTCTTTCTTAATCCGTTTCATATGCTCACGAATTTTTACTTCATATCCATTTCCGGTTGGTCTATAAAATTCTCTGCCGGAAAGTTCATACGGCAGATACTGTTGTTTCACATAATGATTTTTATAATCATGAGCGTATTTATAACCAACTCCGTGTCCCAATTTAGCAGCCCCCTTATAGTGGGCATCCTGTAAATGAGCCGGAACCGGTAAATTACCTGTCTGTTTTACCGTTTCCATTGCATCAAATATTCCACAGGCTGCATTGCTCTTTGGTGCTGTTGCAACATAAGAAACTGCCTGCGCTAAAATAATTTGTGCTTCCGGCATTCCCACACGCTCCACCGCAAGGGACGCATTCACCGCTACACTAAGTGCCATAGGATCCGCATTTCCCACATCTTCTGAGGCACAAATCATAATTCTTCTAGCAATAAAAGTAACACTCTCTCCAGCGTATAACATTTTGGCCAAATAATACAACGCCGCATCCGGATCAGACCCCCGCATGCTTTTGATAAAAGCTGAAATGGTGTCGTAATGACTATCTCCTGACTTATCATAACGTACCACTCGCTTTTGAATACACTCCTCAATAACCGGCACGGTAATATGTATCCTGCCATCTTCTCCACGCTCCGTTGTCATAACCGCCAGTTCAATGGCATTCAGGGCATGTCTGGCATCACCGCCTGCAATATCCGCAAGTGCTTCTAAGGCATCCTCTTCGATTACCGCATCAAAGGCCCCCATTCCTCTTTCTTTATCTTCCAATGCTCTATGAATCAAAATCTTAATATCTTCCGGTTCAATGGGCTTTAATTCAAAGATCATGGATCGGGAAATCAATGCCCCGTTTACTTCAAAATAAGGATTCTCCGTTGTAGCACCAATTATAATAATTGTTCCATCTTCTACAAAGGGTAACAGATAATCCTGCTGTCCTTTGTTAAAGCGATGGATCTCATCTATAAAAAGAATGGTACGATTACCATACATC
>CAZHGE010000036.1:0-25700 GCA_964531805.1 uncultured Lachnospiraceae bacterium | reverse complement strand
TTACATTCGCTATCCGTGAAGGTGGACGTACTGTAGGTTCAGGCCGTGTTGCTACTATCATCGAATAATCTTTGATTTAGTATCATAGAAACTTAAATTAGCCGCAATTCCTCATTCATGAGGAGTTGCGGTTGTTTTTTAGTCCTAAATGACAGAGCGCAAAGCATATTGTTGTTTCGTTTTGGAAATTCAAATGATGGCAAATTTAAACATATGAAAAGACGAGGGAGGAACTTTATGAAAAAAACAAGGCAGGCAAATCTTGAATTGTTACGTCTTATTGCCATGCTTATGGTTGTAACAATACATATATGTATACATGGTGGAATGGTTGATTTGGCACAGAAGGGAACTTTTGCATATTATGTTGTGTGGACGATTTTTGGTGTTTCTTTTGTTTGCATTAACCTTTATATATTGATTAGTGGTTATTTTATATCAGAAGCAAAATTTACTACATGGCGAGTGGCTAAAATAGAACTCCAAGTTTTTTTCTATGCTTTTGGAATCATGGCATTGTTTTGGATTTTTGGAAATGTAGAACATGATATGAAATATTTTATTTATTGTGTGACACCGATAATTTCTGATTTTTTCTGGTTTGCAACTATGTATGTTGGAATGTATATGTTGTCTCCGTTATTGAATAAATTTGCAAAATCTTTGACCAAACGTCAGTTCCAGTGTGTTTTATTATTGGGATTTGTGCTATTTTCTGCATGGACAAATATTTTCTACTATACATCTGGTATGAATATAGCAGAAGGTGTTAGCATTATGTGGTTTGTTGCAATTTATCTGTTTGGGGCGTATATCAGACTTCATTATGTGCCGGATGGTAAATGTGGGAAATGGTTGCTGCTAGGAGGTGGATTGATAGTTTTAATTCCAATCAGCCGCTTTGTGATTGAAGCACTTTTAACCCTTCCTTTTGCAGGTGTGAGAATGCTGGAAGATTTGCTATGGGGATATAGCATTTTTTATCATTATAATTCCATGCTTGTAACAGCAGGTGCTTTCTTTTTATTTATTGCATTTTTAAATATGAATCTGAAAGAAGGAATAGGAACCAAGTTCGTTAAAATTGCAGCATCAGCTTCTTTTGGCGTTTATTTAATTCATGATCATTATTATATAAGAGAAACTATATGGGATATTATTAATCCATGGGCATGGTTGGATGATTGGTATTTGATTCCAGCCATCATTTTGACGATAATTTCGATTTATGGGATTTGTATGATTGTGGAGTTAATCAGACAATGGCTATTTAGACCAGTTGAAAAGAGATTACAGCCAATTTTTATAAAATTAGATGATAAATTGCGTAAAATCTGGTATGGAAATGATCATAAAATTATTGCGTAAAGAGTGTATTTGGTAATAAAATGCACATCCAAATGTTAGTTTGCCAACGCTTGGATGTGCATTATTTATACCACGCATTTTCTTTAGGCTTCTTTACTATTGCATAAGAAACCATAAAAGGTAATCAGATATAAACCGCTTAAACCTACTAATGAATAGATGATTCGTGCAAGCAGAGTCATGTCTCCGAAAAGGAAAGCAACCAGGTTGAAGTTAAAAAGACCGATTAATCCCCAGTTTACGGCTCCGATAATAGCAATTGTAAGTGCAATATAACTTATTGTTTTCATGGCAAACCTCCAAATTATAATATACAATTAAATGAATAATTATATTGTGCTCTATTCGAAAAAATTTATGCATGTGAAAAAAGAAAAATGTCAATTTGAAATAAGAGGATGAGTGTAAGAGTACAAAATAAGTAATAAAAGGAGCAGATATGGCTGAATATACTTATGTAGAGCATACCTTTGAACCAATTTATGATGAACATTCCCAAATTTTGATTTTGGGCTCATTTCCTTCGGTAAAGTCCAGAGAGAATCAGTTTTATTATGGACATCCTCAGAATCGATTTTGGAAAGTGATTGCCCAGATTACGAACGAAGCAGTGCCTGTGACGATAGAGGAAAAGAAAGCACTTTTGCTTCGTAACCACATTGCCATCTGGGATGTAATTCACAGTTGTAAGATTATTGGTTCCAGTGATAGTTCCATTCAGGATGTGGTAGTGAATGATTTTTCGATGATTTTAGAAAACGCTAAAATAGAACGGATTTATGGTAATGGTGGAAAAGCATATGAACTGTATCAGAAGTATGCTTTGGAAAAAACAGGACGTGAGATTATCAAACTGCCATCCACCAGTCCTGCAAATGCAGTTTGGAGTATAGAGAGGCTTTGCGAAGAATGGAAGCAGATTTTGGGAGATATGAGGACTGGACTGAAGCTGATAAAAAAAGAATAACAGAAGGCTTTCAACGGCAGAAAAAGAATAGCCCGTTTGATTGACACCGACCACTTATAAACGGTATTATAATAAGAAAAAAGCAGGAGGTATAAATATGTCTTGGTATGATGAGGCAGTATTTTATCATATTTATCCTTTAGGGCTGACAGGAGCACCAAAACAGAATTCTTATGGAGAGCCGGAGCATCGTCTGCGTGATGTGATGCCATGGATCTCACATATTAAAAAGATCGGTTGTAATGCAATCTACATTGGTCCTCTTTTTGAATCCGTAGGACATGGATATGAAACAACCGATTATAAAAAATTAGACAGCAGACTTGGTGATAACAAGGATCTGACAGACTTTGTGGCAGAGTGCCATGCACAGGACATCAAAGTGATTTTAGATGGTGTATTTAACCATACGGGACGTGATTTTTTCGCGTTTCAGGATATCAAACAGAATAGAGAAAATTCCCCATATAAGGATTGGTACTGCAATGTGAACTTCTGGGGAAATAACGAGTATAATGATGGATTTACTTATGAAAACTGGGGCGGTTATAATCTGCTTGCTAAGTTAAACCAGCACAATCCGGCAGTCAGGGATTATATATGTGATGTAATCCGTTTCTGGGTAACAGAATATGATATTGATGGCATCCGTTTGGATGCGGCAGATGTTTTGGATTTTAATTATATGAAGGCACTGCGTCAGGTGGCAAATGAGGTAAAACCGGATTTTTGGCTGATGGGTGAAGTAATCCATGGAGATTATTCCCGTTGGGCAAATGAAGGTACTTTACATTCCGTTACCAATTATCAGTTACATAAAGCATTGTATTCCGGTCATAACGACCATAATTATTTTGAGATTGCCCACACGGTGAAGCGTTTGAATGATATGTTTGGGAATCGCTTGAATTTATACAATTTTGTGGATAACCATGATGTGGAGCGTATTTATACAAAACTGAATAAGAAGAGTCATTTTGTACCTGTACATGTCTTGCTGTATACATTACCTGGTGTTCCTTCTCTTTATTACGGTTCAGAGTTTGGAATCGAAGGCAAAAAAGAGAAATTTTCTGATGATTCTTTAAGACCGGCATTGGATTATGCTCAGTATGCAGACGCTGTTGAGAAAAATGAATGTACCAAGCTGATTGCAGCACTTGGTAAGATTCGTCAGAATACAAAAGCATTGGCTTATGGTGATTATAAGGAAGTACTTTTAACAAATACCAATTATGCTTTTGCTAGAAATTACAATGGACAGACAGTATTAGTATCGGTAAATAATGGTGATAACGATTGTACGATGAATCTGGGCGCTGGTAATACGACAGAATATGTAGGAGCCCTTTCAGGAGTGCGTGTGCCTGTAAATAATGGCTGTATTTGCGTAACAGTGAAAGCGAATTCCGGTGAAATCTGGATTCCGGCTGATGCAATGGATGGAGATGTGACACCGGTTGAGGTAGAGATTTCTGAAAAAGTACAGAAACCAGAAGAAACACCTGTTAATGTAGATGAAAAGGTGCAGGAACCAGCAGAAAAATGCAGGAGCCGGCACCAGTAGAGACAGAAACATCTGCTAAAGCAGAGGCAGCGGTACAACAGCCGGCACCAGTGGCAGTACAGGAAGAAGTAAAAGAAGAATCAAAACCGGCAGCAGCTACAACTCTTAAGCCATATGAAGAAATGACGATTGAAGAGTTACAGGAAGCAATTTTGGAGCGTATGCGAAAGAATGGACCGGTTACTGATCAGATGAAAAAAGATGTTATGGAAAATGTATATCATAACTCTCTTGTGACCTGGATTAAGAGTTTTAATTAAAAAAAGAAGGATTTCTCAGCCCATGAAAAGGGGAGAAATCCTTCTTTTTATATCCAATAAGGCGACTCGCAAAGCGTGTCGACGTTTGGTGTATGAAGCAATAGTGCTTCTCTAGTTTTTCTTGAATAATATCTTACCAGGGAATGATATTTCCAGACATTTTTACTTTTTTTGCAAGTGAGTAAATCAGATTTTCTATTTTAGAGTCTTCTAAGTCTGCCCATTCTCCACCAATACATTTTTTAATCTCAGCAACGGGTTTTTCTAAGAATTCCAAAACTTCTTCCGGTTTGTAACCCTGAATGGCAGATACTCCCTTTTGGGAACAGAGATAGTTGGCAATACCTTTTAACAATTTTTGTTCATTCGCAATAAAATTTTCTTCTTGTTTGTTGAGGTCGCGTTCAAATGCTTTTTTTAAATCGTTCCAATCAGCCATATTGCAATGTACTCCTTTAATTTATTATTCCGTGCCACCACAAGATGGCAGATATTCTGAAATTGATATTTATATTATAGTATAAACACTGAAAATTCACAATTCATAAAAATGAATATTCTACATATTATTTCCATATCCTATTATTATAAAAAATATGAGGTGCGGGAGAAAATGAATATAAAAAATAAAAAGGGCTTGTTAAAATGTATAGCGATACCTCTTATAATCGGTGGAATATCTGCTTTTTTAACCCGTGGAAGTATGGAGGCCTTTGAAAGGTTGAATCAACCTCCGCTTTCGCCGCCAGGATGGCTGTTTCCTATTGTTTGGACGATATTGTATGTTATGATGGGGATTGCTTCTTATTTGGTAATTGAATCCGATGCGGATCCGGATAAGATAGCATCGGCAATGACGGTCTACATCTGGCAGCTTATAGTCAATTTTTTATGGCCGACCTTCTTTTTTAATTTTGGCTGGTATCTGTTTGCCTTTATCTGGCTGGTACTTTTATGGGTATTGGTACTGATTACGACCATTCGTTTTTATGGAATATCAAAGGCGGCTGGTTTATTAATGGTTCCTTATCTGCTGTGGACGACATTTGCCTGTTACCTGAATTTCGGGGTATGGGTACTGAATCGATAAATCTAGTACTATAGTGCTATGTGCACAAAAACTTAAAAGTTTTCGAGAAAAAAATAGTAAAAAATGCACAATAAAAGAATTGACAATCCCCCTTTTAACAAGTAAAATAAGATATGCACAAATCTATACTACAGGGGGTGTACTTATGTTAAAGAATTTAAGAAATATGAAAGTAAAGGATAGACTGATTCGCAGTTTTGTATTTGTTACATTGTTGGCAAGTGTAGCCGGTGTACTGGGAGCATTTTTGATGTTGGGACTGGATGCCAGATATGGAAAAGCATTAGAATTAAATGGTTTCATTCAAGGTGATTTGGGTGAATACAATGCTTATCTGTATAAAGATAGTGCTCTTACAAGAGATATCATTTTGCTGACGGATGCGGCAGATATTGAGACATCCAAGGCAGAATTAGAAAAAGCAGATGAAAAAGTAGACTATTATCTCGACCAGTTTGAACACAAATTGGAGAATGATGAGGAAAGAACACTTCTTGCTGATATTAAGACGGAATATCCGGCTTATCTGGAATTGAGAGATCAGGCAATTGAATTGGCAATGCAGAATAAGGATGCGGAAGCATTAAAAATATTCCGCGAAGAAGCAAGACCACATTTGTTAAAAGCCATTGAGGATTCAGAAGCATTACTTGCGATGAATGTGGAGATGGGTGACAGCGTATCCGCTTCTCTTTCCTTGTTCAGCAAGATTTTGGTATTAATTATATTAGTGTGTGTAGCTGTGGCAGTATTTATTGCAATTAAGTTTGCGTATGCAACCGCCTATGATTTTGTCAGACCAATTGAAAAAGTACAGGCCGGTACAGCCAAACTTGCAAAAGGGGAATTAGATGTGAATGTCGAAGTACATTCACAAAATGAATTAGGCGAGATGGCAAATGATTTAAATGCCGCAATTGCTAAGATTCGTGAATACATAGAAGTAATTGAATTTGGTTTGGATGAAGTGGGTAAAGGTAATTTTGCAGTTCGACCTACAGTGGAATTCCAGGGTGATTTTGTAAAAATTAAGGATTCCATTGAAAATATTACTATGTCTTTAAGCCATACATTAGGGCAGATTAATGAAGGTGCTGATCAGGTAGCAATCGGTTCTGAACAGCTTGCTATGAGTGCACAGACCTTGGCAGAAGGTGCTACCAGCCAGGCGGCTTCCGTACAGGAATTGACTGCTACGATTGAAAATGTAGCATCTGCAGCAGAAGACAGTGCTCAGAAGGCAAATGAATCTTATCAGACAGCGGAGAAATACGCAGGAGTTGCACAGGACAGCAGTGATGAGATGAAACGTCTGACAGAGGCGATGGAAAGAATTACAGAGACTTCCCAGCAGATTGAAAGTATTATTGCAGAGATAGAAGATATCGCTGAACAGACAAACCTTCTTTCTTTAAATGCATCTATTGAAGCTGCTCGTGCAGGCGAAGCAGGCAGAGGTTTTGCAGTTGTAGCAGATCAAATTGGTAAACTGGCAGCTGATAGTGCCCAGTCTGCAATTAATACAAAAGAATTGATTGTGAAATCACTGGCGGAAATTGAACAGGGTAATGCAATTACCACTAAGACAGCGGAAGCTTTAGAGCAGGTAGTCGGTGGTATTAAGGAACTTGCCGGAGCGGCTAAAAATAATAGTACTATGTCAGCAGAGCAGGCAGAGACCATGGCACAGGTACAGATGGGTATCGAGCAGATTGCAGATGTTGTTCAAAATAACTCTGCATCCGCAGAAGAAACTTCCGCAACCAGTGAAGAACTTTCTGCACAGTCACAGAACTTAAAAGCGTTGGTTGATCAGTTTATTTTAAGAGAAGATTGTATTTAGAATAAAAGATCCCCTTCAATATTTTGAAAACGGATTGTGTTTTATACACAGTCCGTTTTTTTGTGATTTAGGCTTTCTTTGTTTTTATGAATACATACTTGTCATTCTTTTCTATATGTCCTACAATAAAAAATGGAAAATTAGAGGATAAAATTGTTAATCTGAGGTGTATTATGGAAAAATTTAAGAAGTTATTTCAGGCAACGGATATGACGGTGGGTGAGCCATGGAAGCAGATTGTTATTTTTACACTGCCTATGTTGATTGGTAATATTGCCCAGCAGTTATATAGTACAGTGGACAGTATAGTGGTTGGTAAATATGTAGGGGATAATGCGCTGGCAGCAGTTGGTAGTGCTGCACCAATTTTAAATTTGTTATTAGTATTATTTATGGGAATCAGTATGGGAGCCAGTATTATGGTTGCCCAGTATTTTGGTGCAAAGCAGAGAGAAGAACTTTCCTATACCATTGGAAACTGTATTTCACTGACTGCGATTGCAACTGGAATAATTATGGTGGTGTCCGTAATTGTGGTTCGTCCGCTTTTAGAGATGTTAAGTACACCGGCAAGTATTATTGACTGGTGTGAATCATATTTGTTGATTTTATTCTTGGGTTCCATCGGCAGCGCTTACTATAATATTTTAAGTGGTGTATTGCGCGGACTCGGAGATGCTTTTTCTGCCCTGGTATATTTACTTGTGGCAACAGTGCTCAATATTATATTGGATATTGTATTTGTGGCAAAACTTGGTATGGGTGTTTCGGGTGTAGCATGGGCAACGATTATTGCGCAGGCAGTATCTGCTGTACTTTGTTTTATTCGTTTAAAACAGTTAAGTGATATATTTGATTTAAAATGGACTTATTTAAAAATAAATGGAAAATACTCAGGTGGTATGATTAAACTGGGTCTGCCTTCTGGTTTGACGCAGGCTATTTTTTCCATGGCAATGGTTATTGTGCAGTCTCTTACCAACAGCTTTGGGGAAGCTTTTATTGCAGCCAATGTAATTGTTATGCGTGTAGATGGTTTTGCCATGCTGCCGAATTTCTCTTTCGGAACAGCGATGACCACTTATGCAGGACAGAATGTGGGAGCACGTAAGATGGACCGTGTAACGAAGGGGGCCAGACAGGGAACACTTTTAGCAGTGTTAACGTCTGCGACGTTGACGGGGTTAATTTTGATTTTTGGCAAGCAACTCATGGGTATTTTTACCGAAACAAAAGAATTGGTGGAATTAAGCCGTAATATGATGGGAATTATAGCGGTGGGCTATGTTGCCATGGCAGTAACACAGAGTTTATCCGGTGTTATGCGAGGCGCTGGTGATACCATGACACCAATGTGGATTTCCTTATTTACAACAGTAGTGGTGCGTGTACCGATTGCATATGGTATTGCGTATTTGACAAGATCAGCAGAGTATCCAAATGGCCGTCAGGAATGTGTATTTATTTCCTTGTTGTGCGCATGGCTGTTGGGAGCATTGGTTACAACGATTTTCTATCTGCGCGGCGGCTGGAAAAAGAAAGTGCTGCAGGCAGAGGAATATTAAAGAAAGTGATAGAACATTATTTATTATATACACCCGGAATATCCATAGGATTCCGGGTGTATTTTGAAAGGAAGGAAAACAATGGAGGTTCGGATATCCGTCCGCGGACTGGTAGAATTTATTCTACGCGCGGGAGATATTGACAATAGAAGAGGGCGGAGTTCGGAAAATGCTATGGCGGAGGGCGGACGTATCCACCGTATGATTCAGCGACGCATGGGTAGTGAGTATACGGCGGAAGTGTCTCTTTCTTATCGTTATCCTGCTGGGGAATATGATATCCTGGTTGAAGGACGAGCGGATGGTATTATCGATGGAGATCTTATCACGATTGATGAGATTAAGGGAACCTATCGTCATTTAGATAAAATGGATGCACCGATACCGGAGCATTTGGCTCAGGCAAAATGTTATGCCTGTATTTATGCCAGTCAGCATTTTTTAGAACGTATACGTGTGCGGATGACCTACTGCAATATGGATACGGAGGATATCCGCTATTTTTATGAAACATATGATGTAGAAGAATTGAAGCAGTGGTTTGAAAGTGTGCTCCTTCAATATAAAAAGTGGATGGACTACCGTTTTGAATGGAATAAAAAGCGGCAGCAGTCTATTAAGGAGATGGTTTTTCCTTTTCCCTATCGGGAAGGACAGAAGGAACTGGCAACTTATGTGTATCAGACCATCGTGCATAAAAGAAAACTATTTTTAGAGGCGCCTACGGGAGTGGGTAAAACAATCTCTACTGTTTTCCCGGCAGTGAAAGCCATGGGAGAGGAAAAAGCAGACCGGATTTTTTATCTGACTGCAAAAACCATTGCGGCAACGGTAGCAGAGGATACTTTTTCTTTACTTCGGGAAAAAGGACTTCTTTTTAAAAGTGTGATTATAACTGCAAAGGACAAGATCTGTTTTATGGAAGAAACGGAGTGTAATCCAGAGCATTGTCCCTATGCAAAGGGGCATTTTGACCGGATTAACGATGCTATGTATGATTTGTTGACACATGAATCTCATTTTGGCAGGGCGGAAATAGAAAGTTATGCGAAGAAACATCAGGTTTGTCCTTTTGAAATGAGTCTGGATATGAGTTTGTTTTCGGATGGGGTAATCTGTGATTATAATTATTTGTTTGATCCCCATGTATATTTGAAGCGTTTTTTTGCAGAGAACCGGAATGAGAAGTATTTGTTTTTGATCGATGAAGCACACAATTTAGTGGATCGTGGCCGGGAGATGTACAGTGCTACACTTGTAAAAGAGGACTTCCTGACACTGAAAAAAGTGGTAAAAGTATATGACAAGAAACTTGAGAAGCGTCTGGAAGCGTGTAATCATCAGCTTCTTATTTTGAAAAAAGAGTGTGAAGATCATCGTAAGTATGAAAGTGTAAAGGCTTTTTATGATTGTGTGGAACGATTAAATGGTGCCTTGGAAGATTATTTGGAAAATCACGAAGAAAGTCCGGTTAGAAAAGAAGTACTGGATTTTTATTTTAAGATTTCCCACTTTTTACTGATTTATGAAAAACTGGGAGAGGATTATCTGATTTATACTTCTTATGATGAGGTAGGTAATTTTTATCTGCGTTTGTATTGTGTCGACCCAGCAAAAAATCTGCAGGAGTGTATGGACAAAGGTGTGGCAAGTGTTCTGTTTAGTGCCACGCTGTTACCTATCCAGTATTACAAAAAACTGCTTGGAGGAACGGTGGAGGACTATGAGGTATATGCCAAGTCAACCTTTGATCCGTCAAAACGGGCATTACTGATCGGAAAAGATGTAACCAGCAGATATTCCATGCGCAGCACTATGCAGTACCGGGCAATTGCACAGCACATTTATAGTGTGTTGGCCGGTAAAAAAGGAAATTATATGGTCTTTTTTCCGTCCCATCATTTTTTAAAGCAGGTATATCAGGAATTTGACTTTTTATATGGAGATGATGGAAATATAGAATGTATTCTTCAGCAGGAATATATGAAGGAAGAAGAGCGAACGACATTCCTAGGTCATTTTTTAGGGAATGAAGAATTAGATCTGACTTCGGTTATTCATATGGATATTGAAACAGAGGACTCTAAAACGTTGGTTGGATTCTGTGTGTTAGGTGGCATTTTTGGAGAGGGAATTGATCTGAAAAAGGATAGTCTGATTGGAGCTATTATCGTAGGTACCGGTATTCCCCAGGTTTGTTTGGAACGGGAACTAATTCGGGAATATTTTGATGAGACCATGAGCGGCGGTTATGAATATGCCTATCTGTATCCGGGAATGAATAAAGTACTTCAGGCGGCGGGCCGTGTAATCCGTACGCAGGAAGACAGAGGAGTGGTGGCACTATTAGATGAGCGATTTTTACAGAATTCTTATAGGAACTTATTTCCAAGGGAGTGGAGTAATTACCAGATAGTGAATCAGAGGAGTATTCAAACAGCAGTTTCTTCTTTTTGGGAGGATGTGGATTTACATAATAATGAATCCAGATAGGATTATGTATCTGCTCCAAAAGAACTAATTTTTGCTAAATTCAGACAAAAGAAACAATTTATTTTGCAAGAATGACAAAAGAATCTTGCAGATTTTGTAGGCAAACATGTGGATAACTTTGTGGAAATGGTGGATTTTCCTTTAAAACCCGTTTTCAAGTTGTCCACAAAATGTATGTTCGAAAAAAGACTTTTGGATGAAAAATTGCAAACTTTTTCCGCATGATAAAAGTAAAAAGAAATGTTATGTAACCTACTTGCTGGGATTATGTTAATTTTTTGATTGTATAGGATTATGTTTTCTTAAGAAATGTTAAGAAATGTGCTGGAAAAAAAAGGGGGGATTGTACTGATTCCCATACAAAAACAACAAGGTGCACAAAAAGCATTGCATTTTAGAGACTATAAATTGAGCATAATCACGATAAAAATGAATAAAATATGAACAAAAGATTATAAAATTCATAAATCGTTCAAAAATGGTTCAAAACTACTTTACAAAAAAAATAGGCTGCGGTATACTCATCCTTGTCGAAAGGCAAAATTGAATTTTCGATAATAGGAGGAAAAAAATTATGAAGAAATTAGCAGCAGTATTAGCAACAGTTATGGTAGCAGGTACATTAATGGTAGCTTGCGGAAGCGAAGAAGCAGTAGTAGAAGAAGTTGTAACAACAGAAGCAGCTGTTGAAGAAACAACAGAAGCAGTTGTTGAAGAAACAACAGAAGTAGCTACAGAAGAAGCTACAACAGAAGTAGCTACAGAAGAAGCTACAACAGAAGCAGCTACAGAAGAAGCTGCAACAGAAGTTGCTGAAACAGAAGTAGTTACAGAAGAAGCTACAACAGAAGTTGCTACAGAAGAAGTTGCTGAGTAATCGAAACGCGATTAACTTGAATTAGCAAAATAAGATTAAGAGATGGGAAAGAATGGAGACATTCTTTCCTATTTTTTTGTCCAATAAGATGACTCGCGAAGCGTGGCAGCATTTGGTCCAAAAAATAAAATATTTATAAAATGTATAATACTATATTGACAAATAATATTATACGCTGTATAGTATCGACATAAACAATATTATACGTCATATAATATTATATGTTTTCAAATGATATATATTCTATTTTATGACATAGAAAAACAGAATATTTGGTAAGGAAGGAGTAAGCGGAATGGTTTTTAACACAGGTGCAGCGCTGCTGGACGCCATTGTATTAGCAGTTGTCTCAAAAGAACCGGAAGGAACTTATGGATATAAAATCACGCAGGAAGTAAGACAGGTTATTGAATTATCGGAATCGACTTTGTATCCGGTGCTTAGGCGTTTACAGAAGGATGAGTGCTTAGAAGTTTATGACCAGGAGTGTGCAGGGCGCAACCGTCGTTATTACAAAGTGACGGAGAAGGGAAGTGCACAGCTTCAGTTGTATGAGAATGAATGGAAACATTATTCCAGTAAAATCACGAGTATGTTCGAAGGGGGATATAAGAATGAATAGGGCAGAGTTTATGGCCAGATTAAGAAATCTGTTATCCGATATTACAGAAGCGGAAAGAGAAGAAGCATTAAATTATTATGAAGATTATTTTGATGATGCAGGAGTAGAAAATGAAGCATCGGTTATTCAGTCGCTCGGTTCACCGGAAAAAGTGGCTGCGACAATCAAAGATGGTTTAAATGACAACACAGGCGAGAATGGTGAATTCAGCGAGACAGGATACAGCAGTTATACATATGATAAGGATGAGGTAGCAACTACATCATCAAATCAAAAGAAGAACTTAAGTGGCGGGATGCTTGTAGTAGTAATTATTTTGTGTGTATTTGCACTTCCAATTTTAGGACCGATTGCCATTGCTATTCTATCTGTATTATTTAGTATCTTATGTACAGTAGCAGCACTTTTGTTTGCGGTTATGGCAGCAGGTATTGCGATTGTGATTTCAGGTGTTGCACTGATTATTAGTGGTATCTTGACTTTGATTCAGTCACCAGTTGTTGGTATTTTATTGGCTGGTGCAGGATTGATTTTGGCAGGAATTGGTATATTAATTACCATTTTAGGAATCTGGATTCTTACAAAAGTAGTGCCTCCGCTTGTCAGAGGTTTTGTGAACTTATGTAGAAAGCCGTTCGAAAGAAGGAGAGGATAACAGTATGGGAAAAGTGATAAAAGGATTTTTGATCGGAGCTTGTGTCTGCATCGTAGTGGGTATCGTTTTTTTTGTAGGAGCCGCTTGTGCAGGCGGAATTAGTGGTGCGAAGTCGATTATGGAAAATGGCGGGATTACAATAGGAATCTCATCCGATGATTTTGATGAGTGGAATACAGCCTCTGAACACACCGTTTCTTTGGCGGACATGGATGAGCCAAGTTTAAATTTAGAACTTGGTGCAGGTGATTTTGAAATTATTGAGAGTGATGTAAAGGATATTGTGGTAAAATCATCTAAGAAGATCAATGTAAGTCAAAATGGTGATACCATCAAAATCCATACACCGGAGCATTTTGCATTTGTCAGAATTGGTTTTACAGAACCTCATAATAATGTAATCATTGAAATTCCAAAGGGAACGAAGTTTGAGGATGTTACCATGAACATTGGAGCAGGTGAACTTAGATGTGAAAATATAACATCGGATTTCCTTAAGATGGAATTAGGGGCCGGAACTATTTCAGTGGAAGAGTATACTTGTAACGAAGCAGTATTTTCTGTTGGTGCTGGTGAAATCATTGTGGGACAAGGAAGTGCAAAGGATATGGACATTGATGTCGGAATGGGCAGTCTGATATCCCATGGAACAGTGAAAGGTGATTTGGATGTGGACTGCGGTATGGGTAATGTTCAAATGTGGCTGACTGGTTCAGAGGATGATTTCAATTACCAGATTGATTGCGGCATGGGTAATATAACAGTCGGCAATACTTCTTATGGTGGAGTAGCAACGGATCAGGATTTTGACAATGATGCGGATTATGAATGTGACTTAGATTGCGGCATGGGCAATATAGAAATTCATTTTGAGGAGTAGTTTGTTGAACAGAAAACAAAGATAGGAAATAGATATGGAAGAAATCATTGTAAGAGAGATTACAGAAGAAACAAAACAAAATAATACAGAACAAGGAAATGGAGGAAAAAATATGGATCAGAAAAAATTAACAAAATCACAGACTAACAGAATGCTTTGCGGTGTATGTGCAGGGTTGGCAGAATACTTTGGGATTGACCCGACAGTGGTACGTTTATTGTGGGTTATCTTAACATTCTGTGGCGGTTCTGGAATCATTGCTTACATTATTGCAGCAATCATTATTCCGGAAGTATAATTTGTAATATTGCAGTAAGTATTATTCTAGAAGCGTAGATTGTAATATTGCGGCAATTATAAGTCGATGAGTATAGTTGGACGAGTTATACAATTTAGTTGATTTGGCGAAAAAGTTAGGCAAAAGGGTATATATAGAAATTCATGGTTGCTATACCCCGTTTTTATTAAAATGCGGGGTATATACTAAATGATTTTCTTTATATACCCTTTTGGACTTTATTTTTATAAATTTCTTTTAAAAATTTGAGCAAAATGGGGTAGTGGCGAATTCGAAACATGTATATACCCCGTGCAAAAGGAATTGTATGTTTTCACAGTGTATTAAGTATTGAAAATATAAGATAAAAATAAACTGGACTGGTTAAAAATGTAAATATTGGCACTTTCTAAAAGACCAGAATGGAATATAATAACATCAACAGTACTGGAAAAAAGAAAAAACAAGTATAGAAAGAAACTTGTAAAAAAACAGGCACAGAAATTGCTTGTAGAAAAGGCAGGAGTAAGTTATGAAACATGATAAATTGATGAAAATTGTTTTTACGGGTGTTTTTGCAGCATTGTCCTATGTAGTATTTACCTTTTTGCAGATTAAGATTACACTTCCGGGCGGAGATGCAACCTCCATTCACTTAGGAAATGCAGTTTGTGTATTGGGGGCATTGATTCTGGGCGGAATGTATGGTGGTCTTGGCGGAGCAATCGGAATGACGATTGGTGATTTGTTAGATCCCATTTATGTGGTGTACGCACCAAAGACCTTTATCTTAAAATTATGCATTGGTTTGATCACAGGTTTTGTGGCACATCGTTTGGGAAAAATCAATCAGCAGACAGAGAAAAGCAAGATTCTGGGATGGACAATAGCAGCAACGGTCAGTGGGCTTTTATTTAATGTAGTATTCGATCCACTGGTGGGATATTTTTATAAATTGTTGATTTTAGGTAAACCGGCTGCGGAATTGGTATTGGCGTGGAATGTGGCATCTACCAGTATCAATGCAGTAACTTCAACTATAGTGTCCGTAATCGTGTATATGGCATTGCGCCCGATTTTATTGAAATCTGGTTTTGTACCAATGCCGGGACTTAAACAGAATTAGATTATTTGAAACCAGCCTTTTTGAGGCTGGTTTTTTGTCCAATAAGACGACTCGCGAAGCGTGGTCCCGTTTACTCCAATAAAACGACTCGCGAAGCGTGGTCCCGTTTACTCCAATAAGATGACTCCCGAAACATAGCCCCGTTTGGCGGAAAAATAAATTCTACCGCAGGTAGAGTACAATCTACCGCTAAATAGTGTTATTCTATTAGTAGTCATTGTATTTTCGTAGTGTAACGTTACAGAAAAATAAGACAGGAGAAAAACATTATGTTGAGTCAGGAAAAGATTGGGAAATTTATAGCAGAAAGAAGAAAAGCACAGGATTTAACACAGAAGCAGTTGGCAGAGAAGTTAAATGTTAGTGATAAGGCTGTTTCAAAATGGGAAACGGGAAGGAGCATGCCGGATAATTCCATTTTGCTTGAATTGTGCCAGGTTCTTGATATTAACGTAAATGAACTTCTGTCAGGAGAAAAACTGTCGGATGACAGTTATCATGGAAAGGCGGAGGAAAATATGATGACATTGATGAAAGAAAAACAAAATAGCGGGCGTGTGAATGCGATTGTGGGAATGATTTTAGGAGTCTTGTTTGTGTTAGGGACTGCGTGGATGACAGCAGGGAATATTTTGTGGTATTATGATATGCCATCACTTATATTGATAACGGTACTATTGTTAATTTTGCTTTTTATGTGTGGATTAACAAAAGATTTCTTCAAAGGAATTGCTTTTTTCTTTGGGAAAAATAAGGAAATGGAAGAAGCGGAACTTTGCCGCAGCCGGGCGGCATTAAAACTGGTTTTGATAGCACTGCCAATAGATGGTTTGGTTGCATCATTGATTGCCATTGTAGCTATAATAGGAAAATTAACAGATCCTTCTGCATTAGGTCCAAATATAGCTGTGGCTATTTTGACCTTATTATATAGTTTAGTACTAGAAGTTCTGCTGCTTCCGGTTGCAGCGAAATTGTGGGCCTTGGAAAAATAAATAATGTATTAGATTTATTAAAATGCCATCCCCAAAAGGGTGGCATTTTTGCTGCATAGAATTTTCAGTAAAACGTATGTAACATGGTAAAACGTATGTAACATAGTAAAATGTATATAGTTGAAAAGGAAGGAAGTAAATGCTAAACTGATAGTGTTATAAACTGGGTTTTTATGGATATTTTCCGGCCTTTGATACAAAAGATAGAAGGTATTATAAATGCGAAAAATAAAGGATACGATTAACTACAAACTTGCATTGATTCTGGGAGCAGGCGGATTACTTCGGCTTTTTTATATTCTTTTTTCTACTATATATGAAAGACAGTATGATATTGGTCAGATTGATCTGGAAGCGGGACATACCGTTTCCGGTGGGCATCTGGCCTATATTCAGTATTTGTATGAGAACGGACATCTGCCGGATGTAGATCCTACCACTGTCTATCAGTTTCATCATCCGCCTTTGCATCACTATGTATCAGCGGTCTGGATGAAAATATCTTCCTTTTTTATTTCGGATACTTCTGTACTGGTGGAGACCATTCAGGTGGTGCCATTTGTGTGTTCCCTGCTGATACTTTGGGTAATCTATAAGATTTTGAAAAATTTTGAATTGGAAGAAAAAACAGTCATATTTCTTATGGCACTGTTTGCTTTTCATCCGTCGTTGATTTTGTTGTCCGGCAGTGTGAATAATGATTGTATGGCACTTCTTTTTGCCCTTTTGACTGTATATACGACAATACAATGGAGCCGTCAGCTTAATATACGCTGGATTATTGGAATTGCACTTTCGATTGGACTGGGTATGTGTACGAAACAGAATGTAGCAGAGATGGCATTTCCAATTGCGGCGGTTTTTATCTATGTGCTGGTCAATGAATGGAAAAAGAATGGATTTCCCAAAAAACTGGTAGGGCAGTTTGTTGTTTTTGGCGCAGTATCCATACCAATCGGTATGAGTTTTTATTTGAGAAATCTTGTGAAATATCATACACCACTGGTTTGGGTGTATGAGTTGGCAGAAGACTCCTGGCAGTATACGGGAAATGTCCCGGTGCTCAATCGGTTTTTATGGCCAATTCCTGCAGAAATGATAGACAATCTGAAAAACTTCCGGATCGGTTGTGGATATAATGTCTGGATGCAGATCATCCGTACCTCTGTGCTGGGTGAGTGGGACATGGCGAATGTTGGAAAAATAGTAAAACTGCTGGCAGTGGGGCTCATGTTTTTGGGAGCATTGCTGGCGCTGTGGGCGCTTTTCGCTTTTGTGGATGTGTTTGCAGCACGTACAAAAAAGTATACGATTGATATTCCATGCCGTATTCTGTGTGTTGGTGGTTATGTGGTCAATATGTTTTTTTATTTGGTGTTTGCTTATCGCTATCCTCAGGAGTGCAGCATGCATTTCCGATATATTGAGATCACATTGTTGTTTCCATCTGTTGCGCTTGGATTTTGGCTGCAGAGAACACAGAAGAAGTGGGCAAAAGGCGGTCTGGCATGTTTACTTACAGCATTTGCGCTTTGTAGTGTGCTGATGACGATTGTGTGGGGAGTAATGGAATGATGACAGCAATGTTCACATGGAAAAACGAATTAAAAGAAAAAAGTGTATATTGGCAGGTGTTAGGGACTGCGTGTGTGGCAGCAGTATTGTTTTTACTATTGTGTGCAATACGGAATCTTTTTCCAGTCGGAGACGGTTCTATCCTAATGGTAGATCTGCATTCCCAGTACACACCCCTATTGTATCGTTTTTATGATGTGGTGACCGGACAGAAAAATCTATTCATGGATTTTCATGTATCAGGTGGTGCCAATTTATATGCAGATACGATTAATGAAGTGATCAATCCTTTTAATTATCTGTTGTTTTTATTTGGACGTGACAGGATCTATCTGGCAGTAAATGTGCTGTTGGGGGTATATGTGATAGCTGCAGCAGTGTCTGCCAATTTCTTTTTACTACAACTGTGGCCGGATAAACGGCAGTATAATATCGCGTTAAGTCTGATATACGGATTTTCGGGATTTGCAGCCTATCAGTTTCAAATCATCAAGTGGATGATATTTCCGGTAATTTTCCCACTTTTTGTACTAGCGTTAAAGAGGTTGGTTGAAGAAAAAAAGGGGGGCTGGTATGCAGCTTTGCTGGCATATCAACTGATGCTTAATTTACAACTGGGTATTATGGCGTTGTTTGCAGTACTGTTTGGCAGCGGTATATATATTTATTTTTGTGTAACAAAAGAAGAAAGAAAGCGGGCAATGTGTCAGCTTGCAGTTTATACGTTTCTTGGTGTGGCAGCGTCAGCTGTGGTACTATGGCCAGGTGTTGTTTATCTGTTAAACTCTGCCAGAGGAGGTGAAAACTCTTCCTATTTTGGAGTAATGAAGCAGCATGGGCTGGATGATTTGTTTGAGCGATTATTTTTGACGGTGCATCCTGTTTTGCTGGGAATGTTTCTGGTTCCTTTCGGAAAAGAAATTGCAGGGTATAGAAAAGGGACAAAACGTTTCAAGGGATTAGATGCAAAGGGAAAATTTCTGATTGTATGGAATCTGCTCTTACTTTTCACAGTAATAGCCCAGCCTTCTAACCTTTTGTGGCATCTTGGCTCTTATATGTGTTTTCCAGTGCGATATGCATATATTGTGCTGCTTGCCGGAATATGTCTGCTTAAGTGGCAGTATGCGGAGCATGATAAACGGGGGGAAATAGAGAAGTCCCAATCCTTTGTGCATATTTTGCATATGGCAAGTGGATTTGCTGCTGTTATTTTTTGTGTTCTGGCAATATACCTGACACTGCGGGAAGGAAATCAGATCACGCAGGCTTTTTCTACTTTAGCGATCAGCAGAGTATGCCCGAGTCAGACACTGTTAGTATGTTTGATTTTAGGAATGCTGACCATGGCAGGTCTGTTGGCTCTTTTTGCAGGAAAAGGGACACGAATGATTTTGACGATTACAGCTTGTGCATCAAGCGTATGTCTGTTTTTATGTATTATATTGCCACAGGATTACGCAGTTAGATTGATGAATGAAGAAGCGTATGAAACGATGAATGAACAGATTGTTGATTCATCGGATTTATTGATCCGAATGCCCGATGATGCCGCTTTACCATTGAATGCGGCTTTAATCACTGGCGGCAATACATTGACTGGTTATTTTCCGGCAGGCAGTCAGATGGTATATGCCAGGGGAATGGAACAGTTGGGATATTTAACGCCCTGGGTATCAACCAGAAGCTGGGGCGGTACCATGATTTCGGATGGAATTCTTGGTGTAAAAAAAGAAGAAACAGAAGTGGTATCGGGGAAGGCGCTGATTTTGGAAGATAGTGCAGAACTTCTGCTGGAAGGGACAAAGCAGTCAACTGATGGAGGCGCGCTTTCTCTTCAGGCGTATTTAGGGAAAGTGGTTGCCGGCAGGGAAATTATGAAGTGTGTAGATGCTTCGGATGTGTATTTGGAAGCAGATAATTGTCTGCAGCTTTCGTTAAAAGGAGAACAGGCTGTCTATTTTGATGCTGGATATCCGGCAGCAGGCATTACTGTATTCGTAAATGGAACAGAAGTGGAAATTCCAGAAAAAAATAATATGGAAGGTCCCCATCGTCTGTTGTATCTGGGAACATTTAAGGATCAGCATCTTCAAATACAGATTTTGGATCAAAATGGCGTAATGTTGTCCGTGCATCCTGGAGCAATAGAACTGGGATTATTGGATGTGGCTGCGTGGAAAGCAGCTTTGGAAAATGCACAAGAGTTGAATATCCATCTGAATCACAGAAATGGAAATATGCAACTGGATGTGAGTCAGGTGAAAGCAGGACAAACGATTTTTGTTCCAATGGCAGCCATTGATGGCTGGAAATGTCTGGCGGATGGAAAAAAAGTGGAAATCACACCTGTACTGGGTGGATTTATGGGAATTACCCCTATGGAAAATACGGAAACACTGGAAATTTCTTTTACGCCACCTGGTTTTAGATTGGGATTAATCGTGAGCGCAGCAGCAGTTCTTTGTCTGGTTTTGTGCCTTGTTTTGAGTGGTAAAACGGTGCAGAATAAGGTTGAAAAAGGTATGGCTGTCTGCTACAAAATAGTCTGGATTACAGGTTTTTTGCTTGTTTATATCGTTCCGAACATTGGTCTGGTCTGTTATATGGTTTATAAGATTTTTAATAGATAAGTATAGGCAGTAGGAGTCATTGTATGGTAGCCCAAAAGCAGTTGGAAGGAAAAGTTGGAAGAATGAAAAAAAGAATAGGAATGACAGTTTTTTTCTGTTGTCTTGCAATCGGAGTACTGACCGCCTGCAGCAGTTACAAAACAGTTGAAATTCAGCAGCCTGCCTGGCATCTTCTGTCGGCAGAAACGACGGCGGAAGGAATCGAAGTTGAGATTGCGGGGGAAAATCTGCTGTTAAAAGAAGGCGTCCGCATCACTGCAGACAGTCAGGAAAATGAGAATTTCCCAGCAAAACTGGTAGCGGATGGAATTACAGATGAAAAGGATCTGCGCTGGTCCTCAGAAAATGACTGGGAGGATAACGAACACTGGCTACAGGTGGAATTTGAACAGGAAACACAGATTGGCTATGTTAAGATTTTCTGGGAACGTACGAATGCCTGTGATTATGCGCTGGAATATTCCACAGATGCTAAAACGTGGAATGATATCGAGGTATTTCAAAGTGCACCGGAAACTGCGGAGCAGAATATCTGTCTGGCAACACCGGTGACGGCCAGGTATCTTCGTCTTCATGTGACAGATGTGATGAAGGAAGAAGCGGATTTGAGTCTTTATTATCAAAATGTGTCCGTGCTGGAAGTGGAAGTTTATGAAGAAATACAAGATCGATTTGTGATAGAAACACCTAAGATTCAAGCGGGAAATGATCGGAAACTGGATCTGCCCATGGTGCCGGAGGAATATGAGATTACCCTGGGGGGAGCTGATTATGAAAATCTGCTCACGACAGAGGGCAGGATTGCAGATACCCTTTCAGAGGTAACGGCAGAGGTTGGCTTCATTTTAACAAGAGAAGATGTGAACTGGGAATTGCCGGGAATGAAAGTGATGATTCCAGCAAGTCAGTCTTGGAATATGGCATCAAAGGTGGATCTGCCCGTTGCTGTGATGGAATGGAAGGCAGCCGGAGGTGTTTGGAAATATAGTGAAAATATTTTACTGGATGTATCAGATAAAGAGCATAAAGTCCTGATGGATGTGGCCGCTTTGTTTGGTAAGGAACTTGAGGAAACAAATCTTTTTTCAGAAGTTACAGTGTCATGGGAAAATCAGGATAATGCTAAGAATCCGGCAGTTGTGCTCATGCTTTCTGATGGCACCGAAAATTGGTTGGGAGAAGAAGGCTATGAAATTCGTGTGGAAGAAAATCGGATTACGATTATAGGAAATACAGTGCAGGGCGTGCGCTGGGGGTGTGTGACACTGGTAGATTGGCTGGAATTGTCTTCAGAGGATGATCCAGTTCTGGCTACTGGTACGATTCGTGATTATCCGAAATATGAGGTGCGCGGTTTTGGCATAGATGTGGGACGCAGAGCCATTTCACTTGATCTGCTTTATCGGATTGTGGTGGAAATGTCAGCACAGAAAATGAATACTTTGCAGATTCATTTAAACGATAATCAGATTATTGCTCAAAGTGAGTATGATGGGACTGTGGAGGGTGCCAGAAATCTTTACGCGGGATTTCGGTTGGAATCCAGTATTGAAAATGAGAATGGAGAAAGCATTACTTCGCAGGATCTTTTTTATACAAAAGAAGAATTTAAACAGTTGATTGAGACCGCAGCAGTATATGGGGTGGAAATCGTACCGGAGATTGACACACCTGCCCATAGCCTTGCATTGACGAAGGTCTTTCCAGAACTTGGATTTTCAGATAATCCGGAGAGCGTGGAACAATTGGATTTGTCAAAAAGTGAAACCCGACAACTGGTAAAAGATATTTGGAGCGAATATCTGATAGCAGATGAAAATTCAGAAAGTACGTTTGAAAACTGCACCTCGCTCCATCTGGGGATGGATGAATATTATGGAAAAGATACTACTTATGTAGAATATTTACAGGAACTTTCTATGTATGTTGAGGAACTGGCACCGGAAAAAGAACTGCGCATCTGGGGCAGTCTTTCCAATGTGGATGCAGATTACAGTGGAGTTTCCAGAAAACTACAGATGCATGTTTGGGATGTGAATTGGGCGGATCCTCAGGATATGTATGAGGAAGGTTTTCCAATCATCAATTCGCTCAGCAGCAATCTGTATATTATTCCCGGTGGCGGATATGATGAATTGGACACAGAGTTTTTGGATGAACAGTGGCAGCCGAATCTTTTCATAACAGCCGAGCGAAGCTGGGAACTGCCGGCATGGTCCGATCGGATGCTTGGTGCCTGTTATATGATGTGGAATGACTGGGCATGGATGAATGGGAATGAGATCACAGAAGATAGTTTGTTTGAACGCTTTGAAAAGCCGCTTCCTATTTTGTCTGAGAAGTTATGGGGCGGCCCTGAAAAGAGGATAAAAGAAGATAGCATAAACTGATATTTTCAACGAAAAAGCGGATTGACAAACATTCAAAAAATGAGTATCATACAGAATTAGATAGGAAGTACTTTTTCATACATTTAATAAGAAGAAAGGCACTTCACAATAGACACAAAGATTATGAGAAAGAGGAGTACGGATTACCCCTTATCAGAGAGAGATTCCCGTGACGGAAAACTACACGCTGGATATGGCAGACGTCATGGCTGTAAGGAATCTTAAAGGAAGGGATTCGGAAGGTAGCTTTTGAATCGGAAGGCTGAACCCGACAGAGCGCATGGTAGAGTATGCTGCATATGCAACATATGAATATATGTTACATATGTTACGCATGCGGTATATGCGATATATTAGTAGGTCTTCACGGCTCATCCCCGTTACAGGATACGGCTTATTAGAGCCTGTGAGGTTTTGAATTGTTTTGCGCTTGCAGCGCACGAACGGATTCAAGATGAACAAAGGTGGTACCGCGATTATTCGCCCTTTGCTGACAATGTCAGCAGAGGGCTTTTTTGATGTGAGAGGTATTGCTTTCGGTAGTTATTAATGTGAGGTGGTATGCCTGCTAACTGTTTGTGAATGACTTTTGCGCCATGGAGCAGGGACTTTAGGCTCTGCGGAATGTTTGGCGCAATCTGAATGAACAAATAGTTAGCAGACAGACCACCGTAGATTCATAAGTAGAGAAAGGAAAACGATTATGGCAAAAGAATTAGCAAAGACCTATGATCCCAAAGGGATTGAAGACAAGATTTACCAGAATTGGTTGGACAAAAAATACTTCCATGCAGAAGTAGATCACAGCAAAACACCATTTACCATTGTGATTCCGCCTCCAAATATTACAGGACAGCTTCACATGGGACATGCGTTGGATAACACAATGCAGGATATCCTCATCCGTTATAAGAGAATGCAGGGTTATAACGCATTGTGGCAGCCAGGCACGGACCATGCTTCCATCGCTACAGAAGTTAAGATTATTGAAAAGATGAAGGAAGAAGGTATTTCTAAGGAAGACCTTGGAAGAGACGGTTTCTTAGAAAGAGCTTGGGACTGGAAGAGAGAATACGGCGGACGTATCATCAGCCAGTTAAAGAAATTGGGATCATCCTGTGACTGGGACAGAGAACGTTTTACCATGGACGAAGGGTGTAACAAGGCGGTTACAGAAGTATTCTGTAAGATGCATGAAAAAGGATGGATTTACAAAGGAAGCCGTATTATCAACTGGTGTCCTGTATGTAACACATCTATTTCCGATGCGGAAGTAGAATATCAGGAACAGGCAGGCCATTTCTGGCATATTAAATATCCAATCGTTGGCACGGACCGCTTCCTTATTTTTGCTACAACTCGTCCGGAAACTATGCTTGGTGATACAGCGGTTGCCGTTAATCCGAAGGATGAGCGTTATGCAGATTTAATTGGCAAGACAGTTATGCTTCCAATTATGAATAGAGAGATTCCAATTGTAGCAGACGAATATGTTGATATGGAATTTGGTACTGGTGTTGTTAAGATTACACCTGCACACGACCCTAACGACTTTGAAGTTGGTAAGAGACACAACTTACCGGAAATCAATGTAATGAACGATGATGCGACCATCAATAAGAATGGTGGCAAATTTGAAGGTATGGACCGTTACGAAGCACGTGCTGCCATCGTAAAAGAACTTGATGAAATGGGTCTTCTCGTTAAAATCGAAGACTATACTCACAATGTTGGTACGCATGACAGATGTAAGACTACAATTGAACCATTAATCAAAAAACAGTGGTTTGTTAAAATGGATGAGCTGATTAAGCCTGCTGTAGAAGCGGTTAAATCAGGTGACATCAAGTTAATTCCGGAACGTATGGAAAAAACATATTTCAACTGGACGGACAATATCCGTGACTGGTGTATCAGCCGTCAGTTATGGTGGGGACACAGAATCCCTGCTTACTATTGTCAGGAATGTGGTGAAATCACAGTTGCAAAAGAAGCACCTGAAAAATGTCCAAAGTGTGGATGTACTCATTTAGAGCAGGATCCGGATACACTTGATACATGGTTCTCATCTGCATTATGGCCATTCTCTACACTTGGCTGGCCGGAAATGACAGAAGACTTAAAATACTTCTATCCTACAGATGTACTTGTAACAGGATACGATATCATCTTCTTCTGGGTAATCCGTATGATTTTCTCCGGATTTGAACAGATGAAAGAAAAACCGTTCAAATACGTATTATTCCATGGTTTGGTTCGTGACTCCCAGGGACGTAAGATGTCTAAGTCATTAGGCAATGGCATCGACCCGCTTGAAATCATCGACCAGGACGGTGCGGACGCGCTTCGTCTTACACTTATCACAGGAAACGCACCTGGTAATGATATGCGTTTCTACAACGAAAGAGTAGAAAATAGCCGTAACTTTGCAAACAAAGTATGGAATGCTTCCCGTTTCATTATGATGAATATGGAAGGCAAGACAATTACCCCTTGTGATGCAGCAGACCTTGAGCC
>CAZHGE010000035.1:0-25711 GCA_964531805.1 uncultured Lachnospiraceae bacterium | reverse complement strand
ATCTATTTCCAATCCATCGAATCTTAATTCTGTTCTTGCATTTTCTACCACCTGAAATGCCTTCGTTCCTGTACTGATATAAGAAACTATATGGTTTAGTATTTCTTCCTCGCTGTCTTCAAATGTCAGTATTAACATTTTCCCTTATATGTACCTCACACTAACATTTTTCAAATAACGTTTAACTTCTGAACCTTGAATTTTCAAGCGACTCAGAAAATAGCCTATCTTACAAAACCTTTTTTTCGTGCATAATCTCCAATTATAAAAGCAACTGATACTATCAACAGGATAAATACGGATAATATATCCCAAACATCAATCACAGGTTCTCCAATTAATTTTGATAATGTAATATTTATCAAAAGTGTGAACGGAATTGCAAACAAAAATGTAATTCCTGTTGCCAACAGTTTTCGTTCCTTGAGTCGATAATACAGAATATAAATGATCCACAAAAAAACTAGTGTATAAATGGACATAATCGCACCAATGTTGAATACTTCATTTACTTTTATCAAAATACTTAATATGTACATAAATGGTAAAATGAGAATACTAATGGCAACCATCGCTACCAAAACACCTTTTTTCCCTAACAATATAACAGGACAAGATGCTATCCATGTAATCAAAATAGAACTAAGTGTAATAAGTGACCATGTAAGGGTGCCCGAAATAGCAACATCACATATACAACATACTAGAATACCAATAACCATGGTAATTGTATATATTATTGATATTATAGTATTCCTGTTCATATTATTCTCATCTTTTCGCTTCAATTCAATGAGATTTTCGCTGACTTTTTCTTCGTAATTATTCATTTCTATCCTCTCCCCACTTAATAGTTCATTGACCGTAACACCTAATATATTGCAAAGCTCCAACATGATAGATGAATCGGGCATACATTTTCCTGTCTCCCATTTGGATACAGCTCTGTCAGTAATGTTTAATTTTTCTGCCAATTGCACCTGTGTCAGACCTTTTTCTTTTCTGCAGCTGGCAATAAACTTTCCTGTATCAATTTGATTCATGACCATTTTCTCCTTTCATGCTTCACTTTACGGTCTTTATCCGTTCCTGTATACAAACTATAAGTAGAATTATCCAATTCAACCATTGGTTGGGAGAGGTATTGCATTGGATAAATTCTTATTTGTGCACTTTATTCATACAAAGCCCTGCAATAATTCCCAAAACAAACGCAATAAAATGAGTAACCAAACTTTCTAAACCAAGCAAAAGCGATAATACAGAAAAAAGTATAATGTAAATAATTTCATTCTTTTTAAGATTTTCAATAGATACAATACCTTTTTTCCATTTCATAACACATACTATACCAATCATTCCGAATATACCTGCCGATGCACCAACAGATACACTCTCTGGAAAAATCAGGCACATAATAATTGCATTAACAACTGCAATCGCATGATACAGTAAAAATTACGGTAAAGAACCCATCTTTTTCTCAACCGCTTTTCCTACAAACAGCAATGCCAAAACATTAAACAGCATATGTAACACACCCGCATGCAGATACATGTGTAAAAAAAGGCGCCACCATTCTCCATCAATGAATACTTTGGCCTTAGACATAGAACCTATGGTTCCGATTTTTCCTTCACATCCGGCCAAAAAATTTAGAAGATATGCTGTATATTTGTTAGAAGCAATTTGATATAATGCTGTCTCGCTTACAATAATGGAATTAATAAGCAAAAAGATAGCACATGTTACAGCAATGCCTATATTTACTTTTCCATATCTGGCAACAAGACTGCTATTTCTTGATTTCTCCATTTGTACCTCCACAAACCTGATATTTATCGACTCAATAATCCCACTGCTTCTTCAAAAGAAATACATTCGGCATATCTTCTATTCCACATAAACTCGTTATAATAACGATAATTCTGTTCAGCGGACATATACTTATTATCGAATGTACTATTTGTGTTAGCGGGAACAATCATTTTAAAACCATGCTCGAATCCGGCTTTGATAGTTGCATCAATACAATAATCCGTCTGTAAACCAACAATCATGATTTCATTTTCCTTTTTTTGTTTCAGATATTCTAACAAACCGGTATCCTTAAAAGAACTATTTACCGTTTTATCAAATATAAGTTCATTATCAGCTGGCTGAAACTCCTCATAGATTTCAAATCCATCATTCCCTTTTGTAAGCTCATTACCCACACCATCATCGTGTCTGATAAAAATAACCTCTATACTATTTTCCCTGGACATGGCAATTAATTTTTTAACATTGGATTTAAACTCTTCAAACTTATATAAGTTTTTATTTGTTATCAATTTCTGTGTATCTACTACTAATAGTACCATCTACCGTATCTTTCCCCCTTACAGGCATATACTCTATGCCTATCATCTACATAATGTCTTTTTCTTTCATCCATCTCTCAACTTTCTAACAAACTAAATTTTTCCTCTCTATTTATATGACAACACTTCAATCTGACCATTTTCTGGATGTGGTATCCCTAAAACATACTGCATAAGTGTTCCATGGCAAACAACAATCACTGAATCAAAATCTTTATATTTATCCAAAACTTTCATGACACGTTTTTTCATCTGCTCTGAAGACTCCCATAGACATTTTTTATCTGTAGGATGTTGTCCGCCATTTTCCTTTAAGGCCTTATACGATTTTTCCGCAATTTCATCTGGCAAATATTCGTATGTAACCGCATCCGCCAACCATTCATGCAAATCTGTTTCAACCCGCATATCTATATTCAACTCTTTGGATAGAATTGCTGCGCTGTGCATAGTTCGTCCAAAGGGCGATGCAATAATCAGCTGTGCATTCGCCAGCCTTACATCCTTTGCCGTTTCCTTAATCTGACCCACTCCTTTTTCAGATAATGTCATCATGTTGTAACTAAAGTCTTTGTAAAATTTTTTCCCCGCCATGGATGTATCCATTTGTCCGTGTCTGACAAAATAGAATGTTGTCATGTGTACCTCTTTTCTTCTTAAGCAATTGTAATAACTTTTTATCTTAACTTCAAATTCATACACTCAAATCTTATCATACCCTTGCCCGTAATAAAAGAATGCCTATGTATTTTATACGCCTCTCATTTCATGAAAGATATTGCAAAAATATCGCTTATTTGTTATACTCCATATATCTGTAAGTTGTTCTATCCCTTATTCCATTAAACGGGATATCCATTTACTCTAAGTAGTTCAAGGTCATTCGACCAAGCACTTCCTTTATATTTTAGAAAGCTGGTGATGTATATGATTTGATTATGTATCAATATTTTTCACGTTACAACTGAATATAGTATAATGAAAGGACATATCTATGAAAGAGATACACCAAATCTACGACAAAGCGTTTAAACGCATTCTTACACTATCCGATAAAGCAGTTATCAATCTCATCAATGGCCTTTTCGGCACAGATTATCCAACAAACAGTAAGATTACATATAACTGGACTGAACATGAAGACAAAGATTTAAAGAGAACACTTTCTGATAGCATTCTAACTATTAATGACAGGGATATTTATCATATAGAAGCTCAGATAACGGAAGATGAAGAAATTGTCTTCCGCGTATTTGAATATGGTTTTGGACATGCTTATAAAAACCGTACATATGAAAATGGCAACGAAACCATGATTTTTCCAAGACCCTGTATTATATATTTGGATGAAGGAAAAAAAGATAAGATACCGGATGAGTATACATTGATTCTTAAGTTCGAAGATCAGGGAGAGTTTTCTTATAAAGTGCCGGTTTTCAAACTACAAACTATTTCCGTACAGGAACTTAATGATAAAAAATTAATTGTTTTACTTCCGTTTCTTCTTTTAAAACTCCGCAAGAAGATGGAAAAAATCCGTAGTAAGGAAAACATGGAGGAGTTGCAAAGTCTTGTCGCAAATGATATAATCGATGTAATTCATAAGAACGAAGAACTTGGTAATTTGTCACATTCCGATGCACTTGATTTGATTGATCTGACAACCAAGTTGTATATGAAGATTTATTCAAAGTATAAAGAAATGGAGGACTTTACAATGCGAATGGTCGATCAATCATTAGAACTGGCAAGTGATAAATACGAAAAAACAGTAGAGGAACTGGAAGAAGAAAATGCTGAGTTGAAAGATATTATCCGCGATTTACAACAACAGATAAAAACTCTTCAGGAAAACAATTCATAACTAACAAAAGACATTATACCCTTTAGCAAAAGCTCATCGGTATAATGTCTTTTTCTTTCAAATCGCAATGTAAACCTGACTTCTCTCCCTGTATTATTTCCGGCTTAGCCAGCCACGGAAAATACCTCCCTGAAATACGGAAATGATTATAAAGAAAATATCTGCTGCAAGAATAAACAAAAAGGACGGTAAAAGTATTCGGGTATACTTTACACCACATGCGGTCCCCTTGTTAACTGCAATCCCCATACGAAAACAATAGAAAAATGCCCCAAGGCTAAAAAATAAAACAACCAGCAACTGTTCTGCAAAAATAGGTAAAGAGGCTGTTAACCCTGACGTAACCGTGTTTAACACAAACAGTCCTAAATAAACAAAGAACATAATCCTCATAACATTGAGCATAACGCCTCCGCCGATTCCGACGCCTCCACACCACTTGAAATTACAACGTTTACAGAAATTTTCAAATACCTGCATCAATGCACTATTCTGACAGCCCTCAATAAATCCACCATTGGAAAGGACATACACCTTTAAATGTATATTGTTCTCGACACAAAACTTCTCCATCTCTTTCATAAAAGTCAACATGTGAGATGGAACTCCGTCAACGTAAAGTGGTAATCCAAAAACAACTGTATCCGCATCTTTGATACTATTCAAAATACGCTCATGGTCCTTTGCATTACGCACCTGATCCGTTACCACTTCACCTCTGACCAAAAGACGAACGATTCCAAGAAGATAGGAGGATACACTTAATTTCTTTTTCGGACTGCCATTTATAAACACTGTTTTCATACATTCTCCTCCAATTCATCCAAAGACTTTACATATTGGAACTCAAACTCCTGAAATCCATAATTAATGGCATTCCTCTCTGTCATATAATGGAAAGTTTTTTCTTCATCAGCAGTCATGTCCCCGTAAGCATAAACTCTAAGCTTCTCTTTTTTTCCGTAACGAAGGGTATGGTGCATCTGCTTACCACGGTATGTACTAAATGGCGTAGAAACTCCGATACTTCGATCCAGCACATTTTTTACCGCTGGGCTATATGCTCCATAACAATTTTCTGTCACAATAATCAATTCATCTGCTTTTCCAATCACGCGGCATGCCATTTGCAGTGAATCTTTCATGAAACATTGCGCGGGATGCTTTGTCCAACATCCAAAACACCCCTGACAAGGCGCATACTTTCCATTCGCACTAATAATATTATCACATTTACTTTTTAACAAGGAATCATACTCTTCACCTAAATCATGAATTATGGTTTTCATTCTTCTCTTGTTCTCCTTTCATAACATTCTATTTCCTGTAACTTCTTTCTCTCCTTCGCCGGTTATATTATCTAAATAGTTTTTTCGGTATTACCAACATATGTCCATCCACATCTTTTGCTAAATCCATAAATGCTATTGTCCATTCATCTTCATAGACTTTCATAGTTGGTATTCTCCACTGACTATTTTACAAAAAACACTCTCTTTCATTGCTTTACCTCCTCATAAATATCTTTCAGTTCATACACATAAATTATATCATATCCCTACCCATTACAAAAGAATGCTTATGTATTTTTCGCCTCCATACATTTCATGAAAGATATTGTAAGTATATTACTTATCTGTTATACTCCATATATCCGTAAGTTGTTCTATCCCTTATTCCATTAAACGGGATATCCATTTACTCTAAGTAGTTATCACTCTCATCAATGGCCTTTTCGGCACAGATTATCCAACAAACAGTAAGATTACATATAACTGGACTGAACATGAAGACGAAGAAATAGTATTCCGTGTATTTGAGTATGGATTTGGACATGCTTATAAAAACCCTACTTTTGAAGATGGCAGTGAGACTATGATTTTTCCAAGACCCTGTATCGTGTACTTGGATGAGGGAAAAAAAGATTTCTTTACAGGAACTAAACGATAAGAAACTGATTGCCTTGTTACCATTTCTTCTCCTAAAACTCCGTAAGAAAATCGAGAAAATACGTAGTAAAGAAAATATAGAAGAGTTGCATAGACTTGTCGTGGATGATATAATAGGTGCAATTCGTAGAAACGAAGAAGTTGGAAATTTATCAAGTATCGATGCGATTAACTTAATTGATCTAACATCTAAATTATATATGCAGATTTATTCAAAGTATAAAGAAATGGGGGAATTCACTATGAGATTGTTCGATCAATCCATGGAACTGGCGGGCGATAAATATGAAAAATCCGTAGAAGAACTGCAGGAAGAGAATACGCAATTAAAAAATGAAAGACATTATACCCTTTAGCAAAAGCTCATCGGTATAATGTCTTTCTCTTTCATTTAAAAGATTCCTAAATATGTCTTACTCTCCAATTTCAAACTTCACATTAAAATGTGACTACATCTCCCAGTGCTCCAAAGGAACAATATGTTGCTACGGCATTTTTGACATATAACACCTGTGTATTAGCTTCCCTTCAAAAATATGTATTTCTTTTAAAAATGGTTACACTTTATTTCACTTCCATATTCTCTGGCAACACCAAATTCATAATTACAGATACTAAGAAAACAACCGCAACACAATTTTCAGCAAATACATTTTGAATAATCTGTGGGAAAATTGCAAATATCTCCGGCACTTGCGTAAAGCCAAGTCCAATACTTAAAGACAACGCCGCAATTGTAATGTTTCTCTGTGAAAAGCCACACTTTGCAATCATCTGTAATCCGCTTATAACAATATTTCCAAACATCATTAGTGTACAACCACCAAGCACTGCATCCGGTAAAGTCGCAAGCAGAGCTCCAAACATCGGGAAAACTCCTGCAAGCACCATGATTACACAACCTGTAAATATGGCAAATCTGTTTACTACCTTAGTCATAGAAATTAATCCTACGTTCTGACTGAATGATGTAATAGGCAGACATCCAAAAATACCTGACAAAGCACTAATAAAGCCATCCGCGACAATTGAGCCGGAAAGTTCCTTTGTTGTAGCTTCACGATTTAAGCCTGTAGCCGCAAGTGCTGATGTATCTCCAATTGTCTCCGTTGCGGATACCAGAAAAATTACTAATACAGAAATAATTGCTCCTAAATTAAATTCAGGAACAATCGGCAAAATCTGCGGAAATGAAATAATCCCCACCGATGCTACTGTCGAAAAATCGACTACACCCATACAGATTGCAACAATATAACCTACCACTAAACCAAACAAAACAGATAACTGTTTCCAATGAGCTTTTGCAAAAATATTAAATAAAATACAACTTACCAATGTAATGGTTCCTAATAAGAGATTTTGAGCAGAACCAAAATCTATAGCTCCTGAGCCTCCACCAAAAGAAGTAGCTCCTACAGAAAGTAAGGAAAAACCAATTGCGGTTACTACGGATGCCGCTACAATAGGAGAAATCAATTTTACCCAATATTTTGCAAACAAACCAAGAAAACCTTCAATAATGCCACCTACAATAACAGCACCAATAATGGCATCATAACCATATGTAGGTCCGATAAAACAAAAAACGGATACAAAAGTAAAACTAATGCCCATAACAATAGGCAGCCTTGAACCTATTTTCCATATAGAATAAAGCTGAACCATAGAACCAATTCCGGCTATAATCATGGCTGTCTGAATCAACCCCGCTGTTTTTGCAGTGTCTAAACCACATGCACCCGCAACAATAATAATGGGAGCGATATTAGCCACAAACATTGCAAGTACATGTTGTAAACCAAATGGAATTGCTTTTGCAAGAGGTACTTTTCCATCTAGCTGATAAATATTATTGATATCTTTCTTTTCGTTTATCATAAGTACACCTCTTCTATTGCTCTCTAAACGTAATCTCGCCTGTCTGGTAATCCATATTGTCTACAATTGCAAGCGACTCTAATTGATAACCTAAATTTCGAATGATGCGTCCACCGGACTGGAAACCTTTTTCTACTGCAATCCCAATTCCCTCAACCGTTGCTCCAGCCGCCTGTACAATTTGAATTAATCCCAGTAATGCACATCCATTTGCAAGAAAATCATCTATTAACAATACATGGTCTTTGTCACTTAAAAACTTCTTGGAAACAATGACCTGATTCTTATTTTTATGTGTAAAAGATTCCACCTCTGCCGTATACATTTCACCTTCTAAATTAATACTCTTTGCCTTTTTCGCAAATACAACCGGCACTCCGAAATGCTGTGCTACCACACAGGCAATACCTATACCGGATGCTTCAATAGTAAGTATTTTTGTAATATTTTTGCCTTCAAAACGCTTCTTCCATTCCTTACCCATTTCATTAAAAAGCTCAATATCCATCTGATGATTCAAAAATTTATCTACTTTTAAAACATTCCCTTCTTTTACAATTCCGTCCTTTAAAATTCTTTCTTCTAAACAGTTCATAACTTCTACCTTCCGTTGTATGATTAAATTATTTTATTGTAAGCTCCACCGGACAGTGATCCGAGCCCATGATCTGAGTATGGATCTTTGCATCGACTAACTGCTCTTTTAAATCATCGGATACAACAAAGTAGTCGATACGCCAGCCGGCATTCTTTAAACGGGACTGGAACATATAGGACCACCACGAATATACGCCTGTCACATCCGGATAAAAATGACGGAAGGTATCAATATAACCATTCTCAAGTACTTTTGTAAAACAATTTCTTTCCTCATCCGTAAAACCGGCATTGTGGTGATTCGTCTTTGGATTTTTCAAGTCAATCTCCTGATGCGCCACGTTCAGGTCTCCACAGAAAATCACAGGTTTCTTCTCTTTTAAACCATTTAAATAAGCAAGGAAATCCTCTTCCCATTTCATACGGTAATCCAGTCTGGTAAGCTCTCTCTGGGAATTGGGTGTATATACCGTTACCACATAATAATCTTCAAACTCTGCGGTAATCACACGCCCTTCATGATCATGCTCTTCCACACCAATTCCATAAGTTACTTCTATTGGCTCTTTTTTGGTAAACATAGCCGTTCCGGAATACCCTTTTTTCTCAGCAGAATTCCAATATTGATGATAGCCCGGCAAGTCCAGTTCCAACTGTCCCTGTTGCATTTTCGTCTCCTGCAAACAGAAAATATCAGCGTCTATTTCATTGAAAAAATCCATAAATCCTTTCTGCATACATGCTCGTAAACCATTTACATTCCATGAGATGAATTTCATATTATTTTTCCCTTCTAAAATCTTTCTATATTTTTTTATGCTTTTTTTGCCTACACAATTTTTATTCTAGTCGGTTTCCTAAATCCTTTACCTTGCCACCGTTTGCTTTTATCACCTGACGCCATCCCATCTGTGCACCCATTTTATATAAAAATCTTGGGAAGGCAACGGACACATATTGGTTTTCCTGTGTATCCTGCTCCAATATGGTGTTGGTAAGTTCTTGTAATGCTTTATCAATCGGTGCTTTTGGCCCCTTACCCGGTTCCATTTTGGGCATCATGGCAAGACCACCGCCTCCGCCGACACCAACGCCGCCACCATATACAAATCCGGCTTTTTTGCTAAAATTCTGCAAAAGTTTCAATGCAAACTCTGCCTGTATTCCTTCATAAAAACCGCAGTTTACAATTCCATAAATATGGCGTTCTGGATTGTCCAATCCAGCTTTTTCCAACTGCATCAGACAGGATAACAAATGCCCTGGAATCCCATCTACATATAGAGGGCAGGCAAATACCCAAACATCCGCTTCTCTTAATTCCTTAATTATTTCTTCTAGCACCATAGCTGTATGAAGTGCTATTTCTACAACTTCTGCTTTATCCGATACATAGCCTTTGATATCTTCTAACAGAGCACCGCTGGCACTTTGCTTTACCTTCGGGCTCCCATTTATTAATGCAATTTTCATAATGTCATGCCCTCCAATGCTTCAACAGGTTCATAAAAATGAACGCCCTTTACAGACCCATCGTAGTTATCTGCATTTGCCTGCATCAAATTTTTAGCAAGTTCTTTTTCCTCATCTGAAATATTTTCCCCATAAAAATAAGCAGACAATGCAATTACATTTTTATATCTACGCTTATGATGCATTTCTCCTTTTCGGATGACAAAATCCGGATGAATGTATGAAATGGCTCTGTCCTGTACCGTTTTTACAAATGGGCTTACGCTACCGTAACAGCAACAGCTGATGATAATGAGTTCATCACACTTACTCATATCAACACCGGTGCCCTCATATCCGTCATGAATTACACATTTCCCCGGCGCTTTGACCCAGCAGCCAAAGCATCCGATACAATGGTGAATACTTCCCTTGGGATTAATCACTTTATAGTCTCCCCCTACGGGAATGTTAAAATTTTCGATATCCGTAATAATTAGTTTCATGTGTATGCTCCTCACGCATAAAATCTCTTATTAAATTTTCTCACAAAAAAGACAGTAAATCAATCGATTCACTGTCTTTTTCTATTTCCAATTTAGATCTGACCAGCCGCTTGTTGTAAAAGTTCTTCCACACAATAGAGTTTACACTTTAGTTTTTCCAACAAGCCATACATCCAATCCGGTATCTCTACTGGCGGTTCACTCATTACGTGTAAAATAGTTGCATACTCTTGTAAGTGGACCAGCCTTCTCATTAACGAAAAGGACTGTTGCTGCTCTTCGGTAAAATTAATGGCACTCCGATAGCCCTCTAAAAAGCATTGTTCTGCTTCTTGAACCTGACTCTCTTCCACAAACTCATCAAGTGCATCCAACGCCCTTACAACATCCAATGCATACCAGCAACAGAGTGCATCGTCAAAATCAATGACACTGAACATACCTTGCGTTTCATCGTAAAATACATTATCCGGTTCAAAATCATAATGTATTACCCCATAAGTATCTAACGAAATAGGAAGCTGCTCTAATTCACCGCACACAATTCGGTATTCTTCCTTCACAATTTCAGGCGCCTCATATTTTTCAAGCCGTTCTCCAATAAGTATTTTAGTTTGAGCATAATACCCTTTCTGCAGGCACTTTATACCTGACTTATGTATAGGACATATCCTTGTCCAAAGATTTTATTACTATTTTCTTTTTACCGGAATCCAAATCGCGCTGTGGTAATCCGCATCCGTTTTTTCTCCGTTTACGCAGTCATACCATTCAACGTTCGCGTTTCCGCTAATCTCATAATCAGGATTTCCCGGTAACCATTCCTTAAATATTCTTGTATTCAGATTTTGAAGTGCCTCCGGAATTGCACCAACACAGTCAAATACAGCCCCTTCTCCCTGCTCAAATTCATATAGCATCATTCCTTCCGGAACTTCTCCGCCGGTGTATTTTCCTGCAATTAAATAAGTAAATTTACCCTCGCCTGATGCCTTACCATCATCGATACAAATACCGAATTCTCCAATGCAGTTATCCATTAATGCCTTTTCCTGCGGATTTGCAGGTGGATTTCCGGCATATACATTAGCCGCATACTTTTCACAGATTTCGTCCCAGTATTTTGGAATTTCCTCATATGCCGTATCAAACGAAAACTCTCTCGCAAAACCAATCACTTTAAACCCGAACATCTTTGTAATCTTGTAGTCCATCTTATCTCCTCCTTGAACTGTAATCTTAACATTCAACGGAAGAAAGGCCCTGATATTACCGCCTTGTTTTATCTGCATAGGCGAGGTTCCATGAAATCTGGTAAATGCTTTCGTAAAGCTGTCCGGTGTGTCGTATCCATAATCATATGCTACATCTATCACTTTTCTGTCTGTCTTTTTCAAGTCAAGTGCTGCAAGATATAGCTTACGGTTACGAATATACTCTGACACAGAATAGCCTGTCATAATCAAAAAACCTCTTTGAAAATGTAGCGGGGATAAATACACTTGTTCTGCCACATCCTGCGCACTGATGTTTTCATACAAATGCCCTTCTATATAATCAATGGATTTTCTGACTGCAGTTAACCACTCCATATTCATGCTCCTTTCTTCTGTATATTCAGATGATACAATTCAAAAGCAGAAATTTCTTGCCATTTGAAATTCAATTTTGTCCGTGTTTTTTTCCCAGATTTTTATGGAATATTAGAGTTCGTTATAGTGATACTTCTTCAATTTCTTACCGGTAATTATACAAATGAAACTTCCACTTACACCAAGTATAAACATCATAAGTGCAGCACCGGAACCTTTTCCCGTACCAAAAAGCGTTTTTAGAATTGATGAATCTCCAAATGCAGACATAAATGGTTCACATATATTATCCACCATAAATCCGCCTAAAAACAATCCTATCGGAATCGTAAAAAACTGAAGCGTATTTCGGCACGCATAAACACGCCCTTGTAACTCCACCGGAATAGAACTCCTGAGAATCACATCTAAATTAGCACTCATAACAGGTACTAAAATCCATCCGATAATCTGTCCAATACACCAAACAAACGGTTCTCTGGCAAACGCCATTAAAAAGTTTTCAGTACTCAAAGAAAACAGCATTGTCAGATAAACGACTTTAACTCGATCCTTCGGCTTCGGTAAAACTGAAACAATCAGGCTGCCAAAAATCATAGCCACACCGGAACAGGAAGTAACAATTCCAAGAATTGCCTGACTACCTTTCGGATTCGGGAGCACATAGCCCGGTAAGGTCGCGTCAAAAGCAGACGCCACGAGATTAACTCCTGACATAAACAATATCAGCGTCAGAATCATCGGATTGTTTTTCAAAAATCCGATTCCTTCTTTCGCAAGAACAAGTACACTTTCTTTTCTTTCGCTTTTGCTTTCCGGAATGGTAATAAAGAACAGTAATGCCACAAAAGCAATGACAAAACTTCCGATATCGACTGCTATTACACCGTTAAGTCCGATAAATGCGTACAATGCCGTCGCTATCAAAGGATTTAATATGGATATCAGTGACCTTGACAGGGAACGAAGTCCGCTTGTCTTCTGGTAATCCTTTTCCGGAATGATAAGCGTCATGGCAACTTCCGATGCCGGTTGCTGTATCGTATTCATCAGTCCGGATACCGCATTTAACGCATACAAATGCCATACCATCAGATTGCCCGTATTGAACAATCCGAATATTACTAAGGTACAAATAACCGCAAGCACATCACAGACAAGCATAGTCTTCTTCTTATCAAATCGGTCTGTTAATGCACCGGCAAATATGCTCATTAGCACATAGGGTGCATAAGAGCATATGGTTAGAGCCGCTGTACTTAATGCTGAACCTGTCTCCTCATACAACCATAAAGTAAGTGCAAAAGCTGTAATACTGCTGCCAAGCTGGGATACACTCTGAGTGCTCCACAGCATTAAAAAGTCTTTCAATTGGTATAATTCATTTTTCTTTATTTCTTTCATTTCTTTGCTCCTTTTTATATCCGTTATTTCATAAATCCGAAGCAAAGTCTGAGGATTTCAGCTGTCGCTGTTCCTCCATGCAGTCTCCTCAGACTCTGCATGGAGCTGTTGCAATGCAAAGTATCATTTCATATTCCTTTCCTCACCAGTAATCAATTAACCAGTTCGCATTTTCTTTATTTTCTTCCAACTTTATGTGTCCTAAATTTTCTGCAATCCCATGCCCTGAAAACCATTCTCCGCTGATTGCTACAGTTGAGTTGTTTCGTATATGTTCCATCTTGTTAGATTAGGCATATGTTATTGTGTAAAAACTGTCTTTGCAAAATCTTTCACTTAAAATTTCGATATGTTTTTCCATAAGTAGAAGACCTCCTATACTTTGTTTTCAAGAATTCTTTTCGCAATGTCCGTTACTTGCAATGCCACCATCTCTTTTACATGTTTTCCTACCAGATCATATCCTGGCGGATTGCCGGCATATCCTAGCGGCACAACCTCTTTTATCATTTCATTGCTGGTTGTGATAATCGGTGCGTTGATTCGTTTCTGATAATCCCCCCGGGGAAAAATTTGCTCATCCCCTGCAATCAGAGAATGTGCAACAATATCTTCAATACGGAAAATATGCCACAAAGAATACGCAATGGATTTACAGTGATATCCCTTCGCATTTATAAAGGGCATGACACTGAAATCTTCCAGTAATAATTCCTTTTTGAACTGCTGAATCTGAGTCATGAGATCTTTACGAAGTGTTATCAACGTATCAATTCCCGACTCAAAGGTATCCTTTTTCTTTAATTGTGATTGCATTAATTTACTCTGTTCTGACCAGTTCTTGTTCATGTCTTTTCTCCGTAAATTGCGACTTACCTCTCCATCAAACTGAAAAATCTGTATTGTTTATATAAACTGAACACCTATGAACATCTATTACTAAGAGTGCTTTCATATCTCACCTGCTAATTCTCTTAAGCTCCATAAGTCGAAACCCTCCATAACTTCTAATGTCTGAAAAGTATCTTTTCCGGCAAAAAGAATTTTGGTTGAAATATCCCATTTCTGTATAGGATGCTCTTTCACATATTGATAGTAATCCCAAGTCATCATATCAATAGGTGATTGAAAGAGACATTTTTTAATATTGCATGTATTATAGGCATTTAAGCAAAAGTATGCACCTAAGCTACATGCATACAGTGATACTTCTTTCCAGTTTGCAAAAACATAATCCCTTATTACGGCAAGGTCATGTATTCCGTTCCATATATCACATCTCTCATCCTCATTTTGACGCTCCCCATGCCCGGGCAAATCAAAACTTATTGTTTGATACCCTCTTCTCTCTGCTATCCTTGCAATTCCTTCAACAGATTCCTTAGAAGACATTTTTCCGTGTACACATAAATACACTTTATCTGATTTTTCTCCCCATACAAGTGCAGGGATATGGCTAATTTCTACTCTTGTTTTTTTCATAAATGTACTTCCCCTTATTGAAAAAAACTTTGTTTACCCTAATAACAATTTTGCTGTCTGCTCCAATGCCCGTCTTTCTTCCGTATCATCATAAGATGCCCGCTTATCATCAATTCCTTTTACAACATCCATGGAAAACAAGCCATCCCTGTTACAGTAAAAAAGAATTTTCTTTACTCCGTTCATCTTAAATCTTGCTTCTGCGTTTCCTTCCGGATACAGCTTAACCATCTGTATTTTGTCAGCGGATAATGCCGCAACAAACGATATATAATGCTGCTTTGTCATATCATGTTCTATGCGGACATAATATTCATCCTCTACTCTCTCCACGAATATCATATGATTCTCGTCCGTTTCTTCCGGCTGACAGGGCATAAGCAAAACACCGTGACAATTGAGAACGGCCTCTCCCATGCTATGAATGACATTGCCACAAACCGGGCATACATAGAATTTCGAACGCAGCATATTTGCTGAAACATTCACATTTCTAACCGCATTTCCGGAAATCAGTTCCGTAACGGATATTCCAAAAACCTTCGCTATCGGTTCCAATAAAGAAATATCCGGATAACCTTTTGCTGTTTCCCATTTGGATATGGTTTTGCTCGAAACGTTTAATTTTGCGGCAAGTTCTGCCTGTGTCAACTGCGCTCTTTCCCGCAATTTCTTGATAACTGCACCTGTTACATATTGATTCATACTTTCGCACCTCCTATGTAACAATCATAAACATGTCAAGCAATTATGGCTACCTACGATAAGTAGACTTCTCATGCTCATTCCTATCGTATCATTTTAATGCCTTCCACTCATCCCTTGTAATCGCATATACTTTTGTAATTTCGTTTATCTGGTCTTCGAACTCATCAACCTGATTACATCCATATGCCATTGCTGTCTTGCAAGATGGCTCATTTGTATATTTCATGTAGGAATAAATCACATTGAACGGAGTGTTGTTAAAGGTCCAGTCTCTAACTGCAACAGCAGCTTCTTTTGCATATCCCTTCCCCTGTTTATCTCCTCTTATGTGATATCCTATTTCCGGCTTAATCTGACCACCAATAAACTGCATGGTTAATCCGCAGTCCCCTATCATCTCACCGGTTTCTTTTAAGCACACCGCCCACAAACCAAATCCAAATATCTGATATCTCTCTCTATTTCTTTCTATCCATCCACGTACTCTCTTTTCGTCAAACGTATAGGGATAATGTTGCATAATATCTGAATCTGCTAACACCCGATAGAGGGCATCATAATCTTGTTCTGTCATTTCCCGTAAATATAAACGCTCTGTTTCCAGCCTCATAAACATTTCTCCCTTTATTTTTGATAGAAAACAAATCCCTCTTCTCTCTTTAGTTCTTTATATCCCAACTTCTTATAAAATCTGTTGGTGCGGAAATTCCATTCCGGAGTATCTAGATTAAATGACAGCACATCAGTATACATGGACTCTATTTCTTTCATAATCGCCATTCCGTATCCTTTTTTAAACTCTGCCGGATCCACAAAAATTCTGCCTATATATACTGTATTGTTTTTACTATCGAAAAAAAGAATTGCTCCTCCTACGATTTTTTCATCTACAATTGCAGTAAATAAATGTCCTTCCTTCATCATATCCATATGCCATTCCACCGAATCATACTGTGGCGGCACGTCTCCTATGGGTGCTCCAACCAATACATCACTCTCAAATGCATCCTTGGATATTCTTACTAACTCTAAGATGTGTCCTTCTTCTGACTTGATCAGCCTTAATTTCATACTATCCCTTTACTCCTGTACCAATGCATTTAACTGTTCAAAGCTTTCTCTAATATTTCCTACAAACTGTGAAAGGCTTAACATTCCAGCACTGTTTTCTTCTGTTGCCGCGGATATCTGCTCTACTGCCGTACAATTCTGCTGGGTATTGTAGCTGATTTTTTCCATAGCATCCGCAACTTCTGTACTCTTTTCACGAATGACTTCCGCCATCTTATCAATCTCATGAATCTGCTGTGCCAGTTCTCCATTGGAGACGGTGATGGTTGCTGCAGACTCATTGGCTTTGCGAATACTTTCCATTCCACTTTGAGTATACACAACATTCTGCTCCATAGAAACCACTGCCTGCTCTGTATTTTTAACAACGTCCCTTACAATCGTTCCAATATGCTCCGTCGCCATTTTAGTCTGTTCTGACAACTTCTGAATTTCTTCTGCAACAACCGCAAATCCTTTTCCATGCTCGCCTGCTCTGGCCGCTTCAATGGATGCATTTAACGCTAGAATACTGGTCTGTCCTGATATATTAGTAATTGTCTGTACAATTCCAATGATTTCCTTTGATGCTTCTCCCAGAGTAAAAATAACTTGCTTGCTTTCGTTTGTACTCTGGTATATCTGCTTCATATTCTGTGTCACTTCGTCCATACGGCTCTGGTTTTCCTGCGTATTTATCTCAATCTGTTCTGTTAACAATGCTGTTTCATGATTTAATTTGCTCAGACTCATAATTTTTTCCATGATATTCTGCATACTTTCATTCGTATGATCAACAACCTTTGTATTCTCGGTCGCGCCGGTTAACAGGGTTTCCGTTTCCTCTGTGATTCGCCGGTTTGCCTGAATAGAGCCTTCTGTAATATCCGAAAGTTCTTCCACCATATCACACAATACATCCGACGTCTTTATGGCATTGTCTTTCATTTCCTGCATATGCTCTAAAATATGTTCCTGCTCCTCTGCTCCCATCAAATTTGAAAGCATTGCGGAAGTACGTGTTCCTAACGTTGTAAAAATAGCCGCCAACGCAACCAGGATTAATGCCCTGGGTATAATACCAAATACAATGACACCTTTCATTTCCGTAAAATTATCATCCGGAAGTGTCTGTAAAACAAATGCGATAATCTGTCCAATAGATACCCCCACCACCGTCATTGCAGCCGCCACAAGATTCAATTTTTTTGAAAAATACAAACTGGCAATCGCTATCGGATATACATAAATCACAACGACATGATAGGTAAGCGTCGTACTGAGCAATGTAACAAAACTGACTGCACCAGCCACCACAAGATACTTCACTATATTACTGTTTATTTTAAATTTCATAATTAATAAGGATGGAATAATTAATACAATACTTCCTACAACATATGCGGTTGTCATAATCACTTTGTCTACTTTAAATATCCCCATCAGATTCATAACAAATACAAGGGTAAAAAATAGGAACGTAATCTGCATAACCTGTGCTGACAGCTTATTTGCCTGCTTTTCATGCTCTATTAAATAACCATTCTTTTCTGCCATCGTCTTTTCCTCCTGTTATTTTGTATTAATTTCATTATGTATGTGTTCCACTTTATCTCTTATCTCTAGAAAAACCTCTGCGATTATCGGATCAAAATCTTGTCCGCTTCCCTCCCGGATAATGGCAAAACATTTCTCTAAAGGCATTGCTTCCCGGTAACATCTTTTTTCGGAAACGGCATCAAAAACATCCGCTACTGCCATAATTCGCGCACATAATGGAATGTCCTTATTTTTTCTTCCCTCCGGATAGCCTTTTCCATTCCACTTTTCATGGTGGTATTTTGCTACCTGATATGCCATCTTCGTATACTCCGCATTCCCAAGATTTCCAAAGGTCTCCTCTATGATTTTTCCACCGTTTACCGCATGCTGCTTGATAATGGTAAATTCTTCTTCGGTTAATCTTCCAGGTTTTTGTAATATAACATCGGGGACCGCAATCTTACCAATGTCGTGCATCGGTGCCGCCTGACAGAGATTCTTAATGTAATCCTTTGTCAGAATCTCCTTATAATATCCTCTATCTCTCAACTCTTCCGCCAAAAGTTTGACATACGCTGTTGTTCTTTTAATATGTCCTCCTGTGCTGCCATCCTTATTTTCCACAAGTATTGCAAAACTCATAACCATTTCACTGTGATAGCGTGCTATTTCATTCATGGTTGGATCTTCCTGATTCATATAAATTCCTACTACCATAAGCGTAATACCCGCGCTTGTCATGAGAATTTCCGGGAAAATGGCCTGTGCTATGGCAATTCCGCTAAATCCCAGTAAATACGTCAAAATACTGATTCTTTTATTACTTTCGATATAACGCCATCTTTGAAAAAACAATAACAGAGAAAATAATACATAGATTCCTACCATGGCAAAACATGTGTAGGCAGACACTCCCATGGAATAATTCGAATAAGCCCCTTCCCGAAATTCCAATGACCCAATGTTAAAAACAACTACTAAAACATTTAAAATATAAGGAATATGAAGCCATGAATATTTTACTCTTTTGCCGGAAATAACCCCCGTTGTTTGCAACATATATCCAAACATCATGTAAACAACCGTATCCAGCCCAATCAAAAACAACATATGTAAAACTTTATTTACTATTGGATTCACAAACTCCTGATAATTAACGGTTATAGCCGTAACACCATCCAGTATGATGCAAATCATGCTTAAAATAAGTAGTTCATCAAATATACTGCTGCTTAATTTCTTATGGTACTTCTTACACTCCCAAAAATAGATAAAAGCAATATACATAACAACAATCAGGCAGCCTGCCTGCAATCTGCAATATTCCATACTCTGTCTCCTTACTATCTTTTGCAAATAGATATCCATTTTCTGTAAATAGAAACAGAGCCAATAAGCGTATAGGGGTGAAAGGGTTTCTATCTTCGCTTACCGGCTCTGCGTCTTTGCGTCTGGCTCTGTTACAATTATAATATGATTTTCTTCTACATTAATCAGTGTCTCCTGTTTACACTTTGGACAAAACAAAGGAAAACACTTCATAATCGTTTCTTTCCGAATCTGTATTCGCGTTTTATTACTACATACCGGACAGTAAATCCATTGATTATCCATAAGTTCTCCTTCACTACTACTATTGTTTACCCTTTCCATTCATAGCTAGATAGGATTCGATACCTCCCGGCACAACTCCTCCTACCTTTGGCATAAATCCCTCTCTTCCATCACGCGGCACTCTCATGCCAATTAGAAAACTCCGACATGCCATACCAAGCATTTTGGAAATTTCTTCAATTGAAAATTGACATACTCCTGTCGCACACATAACTGCGATTCCGTGTGCATAAGCCCACATATTATGATAAACAAATTCTGCCTGTTCACTGTTAAGTGAAAAATCTTTTTTTGCTGCCGTAATGATTCTCTCATAGTGACCTTCATTAATAATAAAATCAACGTACTTAAAGTCCTCGCGTTTATTCATAAACAGCATGGAATATAAATTGGATTCCTCCATTGCAAAACGAATATACTGTACCGCGAAGCCTTTCATAGGTGGAACCATATTCAGTCCTTCTTCCACATATCCGTTATAAATCTCTCTTGCCATATCCATAACTGCCTGTCGAATTTCCTCAACCGAACTAAAATGAGTAAAAATAGTGGATGGTGCCGTATTCATTTTTTTCCCAAGATTACGGGCTACAATTGCCTCCAAACCACCCTCCCTGGCTAACTCTAATGCTGCTTGTATTAATTCTTCTTTGGTGAACTTTGGTCTTGGTGGCATGATAAATTCCTTTCAAACTTTTTTGAACTGTTGTTTTGAAACGCCCGTTCGTGAACTTAAGTTCATTATATGGGCGCTATTTTCTTCTGTCAAGTATTATTCTTAGAAATAATATAAAAAATATTGCAGCGGCATTCTTTAACTAACATAAAATAGAAAAGGGCATTGCGTCCTTATCGCAATGCCTTTTATCATTTTTTACATAACCTGATTATTCACAAAAAATCTTTATCGCCTCAGCAGCAAAATCAGCAGTTCCTTCACCGCCGTATTTATCAATGTTCTCCATCATGCTGCCGCCGCCATTATACATTTTACCAAGTTCTGACAAAATCTGTTTGGTACAGGTATAAAAATGTTCCGTAATATAGTCCTGTAATTTTTGTACCTGCGCCTGTACTTCTTTAGAATCAGCCGCTTTGCCTTCCTTTAACAAAAGCCCAAACTCTGTAAACAACGCCATCATCCCCTCAGCAATCTGGTTAGACTGCTCTTTTGTCCGATTCTTTTCCTTTTCCTCAAACTCTTTATAGGCTTCTGTTTTGCCCCAGGATGCTTTTGCCTGTGCAGCATATTCATCCAGTTTTTTTGCATCAAATGCTGAAAAATCCATATTCTTCACTCCTATTCCCTGTATTCCACGGGCAAAAATAATCAGATTTTCAATATGCTCTTTTTTCAGTGTCAGAAGCTGTATCTGTTGTTCCAATGCTTTATTCCGGTCAAAATTAGAGCCATTTACAATTTCTTTAATGTCTTTTAACGGAAACTCCAATTCCCGGAACAACATAATATGCTGCAATCGCTCTAAAGCCGTATCGTCATACAGCCTATAGCCTGCCTCCGTAATCGATGTTGGAGACAGCAGACCGATCTCATCATAGTAATGCAGAGTGCGTATACTCACTCCTGTTAATTTGCTTACTTCTTTTACTGTTCGCATATCTACTCACCTCCCATGTTAATCATAGCATAGACTATGACGTAACGTGAGGGTCAAGAAATAATTTTATGTATTTCTCTCCCCAAATCAGTATTCCATAAGAAACAATCTTGCCTTTTACCAACAAATGGGGTATATAGTCAAATTTATTTCTCAAATACCCCGCAATTAAGCCATGTTCCCTATATTAGACCACCGTTGATAGCCTGCCAGGGTATATAGATAAAAAAATAGTCTCTATACCCCGCTATCCCTTCAATAACGGGGTATGAGACAAATAAAAATCTCTATATACCCTTTAGGTTTACATAATTTGTTGAGCATCTGTGTATTCGCTACCCATGCGGGGTATAGAGCACACAAAATCTCCTATATACCCCAACACCTTTTTTCAAACATGTAATATATCTCTTGCTCTAAAATACTCCCGGCAAATCCTGATACTCTTTACAAATTACTTTCCGGAGTCAATATCAATCTCCTACTCTACGCATCCAGCCGGTTCCGCATCTCTCCGGCCGTGAATGCTTCGATATTTTTATACACTTCTTCCATGCAGCGTGTACGGGCTTCCACACTTGCCCATGCCATATGAGGAGTGATGATTAATTTTTCACTGTCCTTGATCTTACCAAGTGGATTATTTTTATCCATCGGTTCCTTAGACAATACATCCAGACCGGCTCCGGCTATCAATCCTTCTGTCAATGCGATATAGAGATCTTCCTCGTTCACAACCGGACCTCGTGCTACATTGACTAAAACCGCCGATTCTTTCATCTTGCGGAACGCATCTAAATTCATAATTCCGCGGGTCTTATCCGAAAGAGGACAGTGGAGGGATAAAATATCCGACTGTGCGCATAAGGTATCAAAATCCACTCTCTCATAATCCGTTGTGGTATTGCTGCCTGACGCAGAATAAAAGATAACCTTACAGCCGAAGGCTTCTGCTACTTTGGCAACACCACGCCCAATATTACCAAGTCCGATGATACCCCATGTTTTTCCCTGTAATTCAAAATAGGTTTTTTCGAAGTGGGAAAATCCCATCTGTTCGCTGTATGCACCTGATTTTACATAATCATCATAATAACAAATCTTTTCCAATACGCTCAGTGCAAGTGCGAATGTATGTTGCACTACTGCCGGGGTGGAATAATCCTTGATATTGCATGCGGCAATGCCTCTTTTTTTGGCATATTCCAGATCAATATTGTCAAATCCGGTTGCTGTTACGCACAAAAGTTTTACATTTGGTGCTCCCGCCAAGATTTCTTCATTCATTTTTGTCTTATTAAAAATCACCACATCGGCATCTTTAATCAGCGTTTTGGAAGTCTCCACATCCGCTGTGTTATGGTATGTAAAATCTCCTAATTTTGCAAATAAATCTACATCAATATCAAAGCCGATGCTGTTACGGTCTAACATTACAATCTTCATATACCTTCTCCTTTTAAAAAAGGCCCCTGCACTGGGCAGGAGCCTCTATTAATTTAAAATTTGAGTCACAGCCATACAATTGAACTTCGTTCAATTGTCGTCGCTCGCAAAAGAACTCGCTCTATTATAATCTCTTTAATAATTCTTCTCTCTGTGCTTCATAGCCTGGTTTGCCAAGTAATGCAAACATGTTCTTCTTGTAGCTTTCTACACCTGGCTGGTTGAATGGGTTAACACCTAAGAGGTAACCGCTTACACCACATGCAAATTCGAAGAAGTAGAATAACTGTCCTAAGTAGAATTCGTTCATTTCAGGTACGTTCACCATGAAGTTAGGCACCTGTCCGTCTGTATGAGCTAAAATTGTTCCGTTCATAGCAGATTTGTTTACGAAATCAACTGTCTTGCCTGCAAGGTAGTTAAGTCCATCAAGGTCAACTGCTTCTGTACCAATGATGATCTCTTCACGGGACTTCTCAATGTTGATAACAGTTTCAAACATATTTCTAGCACCGTCCTGGATGAACTGTCCCATGGAGTGAAGGTCTGTTGTAAGATCAACGCTTGCTGGGAAGATACCCTTCTGGTCTTTTCCTTCGCTTTCGCCGTACAACTGTTTCCACCATTCTGATACAAAGTGAACAGCTGGCTCATAGTTACAAAGGATTTCAATTGCTTTACCTTTTCTTAACATGATGTTACGAAGTGCTGCATATTTTAATGCATCATTATCTTCAAATGCATTGTTAAGAGCTAATTCTCTTCCGCTTGCTGCACCTTCCATTAATTTATCAATATCTGCACCGGATACTGCGATAGGAAGTAAACCTACTGCTGTTAAAACAGAGAAACGTCCACCGATATCATCCGGAACTACGAATGTTTCATATCCTTCTTCTGTTGCAAGTCCTTTTAAAGAACCCTTCTGTCTGTCAGTTGTAGCATAGATTCTCTTAGCTGCTTCTTCTTTACCGTATTTCTTTTCCATCATTTCTTTTAATACACGGAAAGCGATAGCTGGCTCTGTTGTTGTACCGGACTTAGAGATCATGTTGATAGAGAAGTCTCTGTCACCGATTACATCTACTAAGTTCTTAAGGTATGTAGAACTGATAGAGTTACCTACAAAGTAGATTTCAGGAGTCTTGCGGATCTCCTTACTAACCATGTTGTAGAAACCATGTCTTAAAAATTCGATCGCAGCTCTTGCTCCAAGGTAAGAACCACCAATACCGATTACTAATAATACTTCGGAATCGTTCTGAATCTTAGCCGCTGCTTTTTTGATTCTTGCAAACTCTTCTTTGTCATAATCTACAGGAAGATCAATCCATCCTAAGAAATCATTACCTGCTCCTGTTTTAGAAACAAGAAGTTCTTTTGCATCTAATGTAAGTTTTTTCATCAGGTCAACTTCGTGATCCTGAACAAAAGGTGCTGCTTTTGAATAATCAAATGTAACTTTATTTGCCATTTCTTTTGCTCCTTTTTCTTAATACTAATCGTTATATAAGCAAACTAAGTGTAGCAAAGTATTACCCCTTTTTCAAGCCAAAAATTCCCTGAGAAGTTCCTCTAATTCCGCCTGATCATTCCTATTTTGCAAAATCGCTTCTTTAAACTCCGGTTTTGTATTATTTGGAAACTCATTTTCTACATCTTCTAAGCGTTTAATACTGTGTTCCAAATCCTCCAGTTTGTTACCCATGTGATTTTCGAGATAATCCACTAGATTAATTTTCAATACTTTCTTTTTTTCTTCAATATCCACAAAACCGGATACTGCAAAATAGCAATACAGGTCGAGCATACTAATTATATAAAAAGGCAGAATCTCTCCCACTGTCTTTCCATCAATTATTCCCAGACATGCACCCAGTCCGGCCGCAAAAACGGATAACAGGATTAACTGACCGGAAAGATGTTTCCAAGTAGACACTTGAAACTTTCCCATTTTTATTTTACTTAAATATTTATCCACAAAAACCGGAACATTTAATACCCCATTATGAAGCCGGTAACAATTGGAAAATTTGCGTTTACATTGATATAGCAAGTCCACTTCCGTAGTCGTCATATTCTCTGTTTCCGCGATGAGAGCATTGTAAAAACGACCAAGCAGCAATTGAATAATCGTTCCAGATAAAAATAAAACCAAAACAACACTCATAATTATTTTGTGTTGTAAAATAATAAACATAAAAGGCCTCCTTTTTCGTTTGTTCAAAAGTATACAGAATTCCTTTTTTTGAAACAATATTTGCAACCCGCTAATCCATCGCAAGTTTCCTGCTTTTTCATCTTTTTTCCCCAAAGTATAGAAAGCCTCGACCATTTCTGCTATAATTTGGCTGGAAGAAATGATTTTTAAAGGGCATACTTACCCTTACATCATACATAGATTATGGGAAAGGATTTTGATTATGAGATATAAACCACGTGGTATTTGTGCTTCCGCAATTGATGTGGAACTGGATGGAAATATTATTCGCTCTGTAAAATTTACAGGAGGTTGTGATGGCAACCATAAAGGTCTATGCGCTTTAGTAGAAGGCATGGAAGCACAGGAAGCAGCAAAACGCCTCAGGGGAAAGGATTTTGATTATGAGATATAAACCACGTGGTATTTGTGCTTCCGCAAT
>CAZHGE010000034.1:0-26010 GCA_964531805.1 uncultured Lachnospiraceae bacterium | reverse complement strand
ATTCTGTACTGGTTAGATCTTGCTCCTCTGTAACCTTTTGCAAGTTTTAATACTCTATTATGTTTCTTTTTAGCGTTTAAACCGCCTTTAATTCTTGCCATGTCTTATTCCTCCTTAACCTAACTCGACTTATAAATATGGTAAAATCTTCTTCATATTCTTAACATTTGTTGCATCTGTCATAGCAGGTTTTCTTAAGTTTCTCTTTGTCTTAGTTGTCTTCTTTGTTAAGATATGGCGTTTGTACGCTTTACTTCTCTTTAATTTACCAGTTCCTGTCACTTTAAAGCGCTTTGCAGCTGCTCTGCTTGTCTTCATTTTTGGCATAGTTATTTCCTCCTGATTTCTTCAATCTATTTTAACTGTACGAATTAACGTTTTTCAGTTAAAAACATAGTCATGCTGCGGCCTTCTACCTTAGGTGCTTTTTCTACGGTAGCAACATCCGCAAGATTCTCAGCAAAATCATCTAAGATATGCTTGCTGTTAGCCATATGTGCCATTTCACGTCCACGGAAACGAAGTGTAATCTTCACTTTATCTCCTTTAGAAATAAACTTTCTGGCAGCATTCATCTTTGTATTTAAATCGTTTGTGTCAATATTAGGAGAAAGACGAATCTCTTTCACCTCTACTGTTTTCTGTTTCTTCTTCGCTTCTTTTTCGCGGCGAACCTGTTCGTAACGATATTTACCATAATCGATAATCTTACAAACCGGTGGCTTTGCTGTTGGAGCAATCTTAACCAGATCCAGTCCTGCATCATCTGCAAGCTTCTGTGCTTCCTTAGTCGGCATAATACCTAACTGCTCTCCGTCCGCACCTACAACACGTACTTCTTTGTCTCTGATTTGTTCATTGATGAATAATTCGCTAATGGCTGTGTCCCCCCATATGTTTAAATATATAAAAAAAGTGGATAGCATAACTATCCACTTAACATACAAAAACAAACCGCTTCCATACGGTTAATTTACAATGTTAACACTTGCCAGCCTCCTGCCGCAAGGTGAGAGTGGATACTCTGCTTTGTTGTCTCTGCGCAAATCTGTTCTCTGCACACTCAAATAAGTTACCACACTCTAAGCCTTATGTCAACATATAAATTTGTTTTTTATTTATTTTTTAATTAGGAAGAAATTATTTTACCAGTACAGTTTTATTTTTATATTATTCCATACGAAAAGTATCGCATACTGTTTCTCCACAGCTGCATGCATCACATTTGCCACCAATCTCAACTGCATCTGCATGACATTTGTAATCCTGATTGTAGGTACATTTTGCAGCTTCACAGTCAATGTGAATTGTACGGCTTGGATGATCCATAGCGCTTGTATAAGTGTTGCCCTTACGATCTACAAAACTTTCACAGCTTGTATCGCGGGTTTCTTTTGCATGCTTACCGCCAACAAGAATATCCCCTTTGCAACAATACTCATCATTATTATACACGCAATTTTTTACTCTGCAACGTAATTCAGCCATCACACTACCTCCTTTTTTTAAATTCAAAGATAGTATGTACGCATTTTTAATGTTTTATACAAATCACTTTTATCGTTTTTAAAAAAATCCAACCATATTCTTTTAAATTATGTACTTACTTATTGCTATTTCTGTATTCTCGTTTTCTTTTCAGATAAAAACAGTCCTGCCATTGTAAGCAGACAGCCAAATACTGCTCCACTGGTAATTTTTTCTTTCAAGATAATTGCAGAACAGACTATGGTAATGACTGGAATCAAATAAATATATACGCTGGATTTCATCACTCCCAGACGTGCTACAGCATAATTCCATGTCGCATAGGCTCCTGCAGTAGCCAATATACCTAAAAACAGTATATTACCGGCATTCACCGGCTGCAAAAGTCTTTCCAGGTGAAACTCTGTTTTCATAAAAAATACGCACGGTATCATGGTAAGCAATCCATAGAAAAAGATACGTCTCGTCCGTACAATTACCGGGACGCCTTCTCCTATATGCTCATTTAATACCACGCAGTAAATCCCCCATACTGCCGCAGCCGACAACGCCAATAGGTCTCCTTTGATATGCGATGCATCAATCTGTGTACCGCCTACATTAATCAAGGCAATACCGATAATCGCAAGCACAAATCCGCCCCAAAAATATTTTGTCGGACGTTCACTCTTTGTCATCAGACACGCACATATTGCCGTAAAAAGAGGTGCTGTGGATACAATAATGCTGACATTACCGGTATATGTCATGGTCAAGGAAATATTTTCCCCTAAAAAATAAATGGTAACACCAAACAGTCCCGCAATAAAATAAGCAACTTCTTTTTTACGTCCCTGCCATTTTAAAAACTGCGGTTTCAAACACCACAATGCCACATATCCGATTACAAAGCGGTAAATCAATATTTCTAATGGTTCTAAGCTGTCAAGCAGTACTTTTGTAGATATAAATGTGGTTCCCCACACAATCACGTTATACATCGCCATTGCATGGGGAAACAAATTACTTTTCTTATTTAGCATTTTCTTCCTGTACAATTTCTTCTCTAATTTCTTTTGTACGGATTTCCTTACAGATCTGATCAATAAAGTCATCTAATGACTTCTGACCTTCATCGCCTGCAAAACGGCTTCTTACGGATACCAATCCGTCCTCTTCTTCCTGTTGTCCCACAATTAACATATAAGGAAGCTTTGCCATTCTTGCTTCACGAATCTTGTAACCAATCTTTTCAGAACGGTTATCCACTGTTACATCCACATCATTTGCAGCGAGTTCTTTACGTACTTTTTCTGCATAATCCGCATATTTTTCAGAAATAGGAAGAACTCTTACCTGTTCTGCGCATAACCAAGTTGGGAACTTGCCGGCATATTTTTCAATCAACCATGCAAGTGTTCTTTCGTAACATCCAAGAGATGTTCTATGAATGATATAAGGACGAACCTTATCACCATTCTGATCAATATAGTACATATCAAATTTATCTGCAATTGCACAGTCAAGCTGAATAGTAACCATGGTATCTTCTTTACCATATACATTCTTTGCCTGAATATCAATCTTAGGACCATAGAATGCAGCTTCTCCGTCTGCTTCTACAAATGGTACATCCTTTTCAATTAATACCTGACGAAGGGCATCCTGTGTGGTATTCCAGTAATTTTCATCGCCAAGGTATTTTTCTGTATTTGCGGGGTCCCATTTGGAAAGACGGAATGTTACATCTTTTTCAAGACCTAATACGGATAATACATGGTATGCCAGGTTAAAGCAGTTTGCTAATTCTTCTTCTACCTGATCAGGTCGGATTACATTGTGACCTTCTGAAATCGTAAACTGACGAACACGTGTTAAACCATGCATTTCTCCGGATTCTTCCGCACGGAAAAGTGTAGAAGTTTCACCCATACGATATGGAAGATCACGGTAAGATTTCTGGCTGTTTTTATATACATAGTACTGGAATGGACATGTCATTGGACGAAGGGCAAATACTTCTTTATCCACTTCTTCATCACCAAGTACAAACATGCCGTCCTTATAGTGATCCCAGTGTCCTGAGATCTTATATAAATCACTCTTTGCCATTAGTGGTGTTCTGGTGCGGACATAACCCCATTCTTTTTCTTCGATGTCTTCAATCCATCTCTGAAGTTTCATAATCATCTTGGTTCCCTTTGGTGTAAACAAAGGAAGTCCCTGTCCAATTACATCAACTGTTGTGAAAAGTTCCATTTCACGGCCGAGTTTGTTATGATCGCGTTTCTTAATATCTTCCAAATGCGCAAGATATGCTTCCAATTCTTCTTTTTTAGAGAAAGCAGAACCGTAAATTCTCTGTAACTGTGCTTTATTGGAATCTCCTCTCCAGTAAGCCATGGAAGAGGATGTTAATTTGAATGCCTTAATTCCTTTTGTATTCATAAGATGTGGTCCGGCACAGAGGTCCACAAAATCTCCCTGGCTGTAGAAAGAAATCTCTGCATCTTCCGGTAAATCCTGAATCAATTCTACTTTGTAAGGCTCACCCTTCTCTTCCATAAATTTAATTGCTTCATTTCTTGGAAGTGTGAATTTCTCCAGTCTGTTTCCTTTTTTGATGATTTTCTTCATCTCAGCTTCAATCTTATCAAGATCCTCTCTTGAGAAAGAATCTGCTTCAAAATCATAGTAGAAACCTTCATCAATTGCAGGTCCGATTGCTAATTTTGCATTTGGAAATAAATTCTTAACCGCTTCTGCCATTACATGAGATGCTGTATGACGAAGGGTACGAAGTCCCTGTGCATCGTTTGCAGTCAAAATATTAAGGGAACAATCTGCATCTACAACAGTACGCAGATCCACTACTTCTCCGTTTACTTCTCCGGCGCATGCTGCTCTTGCAAGGCCTTCGCTGATATCAAGCGCGATGTCATACACGCTCATTGCCTGTGCGTATTCCTTAACGGAACCGTCTTTTAATGTGATTTTCATTTTTTATCTCCTATTCTTATCATTACTTATAAAATAAATTTACTATAATAGTTAACTCTTAAAACTTAACAACATCTTCTTCCTGTGCATCTGTTAATTCTGCACTCACAGAACCAGAGTTATTGTTGTTATTATCCTGGTTATTGCTTCCGTTATGACTGCCGATGGTAATCTGCTTTCTTGGTGAAGCCAGCATCCCTACCACAAGTCCTCCAAGCACACAAACTGCTACAATTAATAAAAACTCTTTCTTAGTCATCGTTTTTTGCTCGGTTAATGTTGCCTTAAAAATTTCCCATTTTTCTCTCATATGAACCTCCTTATTTTTATGTGCATAAGAAAATCCCATGCACTACTCCTGTAATGCATGGGACGTAATATACGCGGTTCCACCCTGCTTGCTTCCTGCGCCTTTGACGTCTTACGGAAACCTCTCATAACAACCGACTAATACATACACATAATTTTCTAACACTGTTGTTTACATATCTACCATCGATTGTCTACCCTGTAACGTAGGTGACACGGACCGGATTGGGGTCACTCGGAGTTAGTTTTCAAATGATTCTGCGTAAAGATGCTTCCAGCAAACTGCATCTCTCTCTGGTACGTTCCACATTCTACTCGTCTCGTCAACGCGTTAAACACATTTTAGTCCATAAATTTTTATTTGTAAAGTGCAAAATCCGCCAACTTTGTATTTTATATAACAGAGATATTATTAAATTCTAACTTCTCCCTCATGTGAAAGCAGGGACATCTGCGCAATTGCTTCTACAGCAGACAAATCATCCAAAAGTTCTTTTTCTTTTTTTGTGTGCACCTCAAAAATAAAATCCACACTGCTTTTCTTTAAATTTCGGGATTTTACTTTTACAAAACGCGCATGCTTTTTAATCTGTTCCATCAAAACCGTTTCATCCAGTTCACGGGTTCCGTTTATAACAAGCAGATATGGCTTCTTATTTTCCGGCATAAACTCCAGTAAAAAGATACCAATCGTTACCATTAAAGATACAATCAGTGCAATTTCAAACAATCCTGCACCACAGATAATACCCACACCGATGGACCAGAATAAAAACAAAAGATCCATAGGATTTTTTATTGCGGTACGGAAACGTACAATGGAAAGTGCACCCACCATACCAAGGGAAATTACGATACTGGACTGCATCGCTATGATGATTCCCGCTGTAATAACGGAAATGATCGCCATGGATACATGAAAACTCTTATCGTAAAGTGCTGTCTTATTTACCATTCTGTAAATAAAAAAGATATAGAGTGCAATCAAAAATGTAATTCCCAAAGTCATTACAATCTGAATGGTTGGAATGTCCGTATTTGTAAACCCCTGTAAAATTGATTTTTTAATCACGTCTGTAAAACTCATAATTAGTTCTCCCAATTAATCATTTGATTTTTTCTTGTATAATAGTATTTTGAAAAAGACACACGGTTTAAAGAAATACTATTTAGTACCTCCTTAATCGGATCTGGCAAAAATTCATCATACTTTACTTCTAGTATATGTGTTCCTACAGGAAGCGCCGGTGTAATAGGAAGTACCTCATCAAAAAATGTGTGTATCTGATTTGTTCCACCTATATTCCGGTCAAATGTAACACGCACATTACCATTTGGTTCCACCATGGCTATACGCTCATATTCTACAATTTGGACTGGCTGATAATGAGATAACTGGATTGAAGCATACAATTTCTTTTTCAAGTCCCCATCTTCTGCCTTTAGCCCAACCGGCTCCTTGTTAATATAACACATACAATCCTCATAGGACAGATTTTCTTTTTTCTTTCTTGTATATCCATGTATCTTTTCCTTTGTTTCCAAATGGATTACAGAAGAATCCCCATTATAAGTACGAATCCTGAATTTTTCACGATAATCCGTACTGTCTTCATTCTCCTGCAAACAGGAATCATATAAATCATCAAAATACAAACTGCGTATCACATACGATTCTCCATTTGGATGAAACTTATCATATCGCATAATCTGTTCCAACTGTTTTTGTAAAAAAGTTAGCTGTAATTCCGATACCAGATATTTTAATTCTACTCGATATTCCATTCCTTATCTAAAAAATCCTTTCGCTGTGTCATATACTGCTTTAATACTTCAAAACTGGAATCCCGGTCCGTATAATACATATTATTATCTAAATCCACTTTCCAGCGAACGTCATTCATAGCCGCAGACGCTGACAGATACTCTTTATACTCATCTATTTCTTCTGTTAGCAACCTATTCAGATAAGGCACCATCTTCTCCTGATAATAAACACAGATTTTATTATATACCTCTTCTTTTTCATACAACGTCTTATACCAAAAAGAAGAATAATTATGCAGTGATAACTTAGTAAGTTCCTTGGGGTCTTCGCAAAAATAAGCCATCCAGTCCAAATAACTTCCCATGCTCATATCACAATCCCAGATAGGAGCCGCCTTAATGCGGCCATCTAATTGATCCGAATCTTTGTAAAAATAACTGCTGGAAACACCACCATCATAGTTTTTGGTTACTTCTTCTACCAAATATTTTTTCACAAAAGAATCCACATCAATATATTCATCATAAGATAAACCAGTTATTGGATGTATCCCATCCTTTGCAAGCATCGCAATCTCTGCCTGATCGAAATAATTTTTCAAATAATCAATCTGCTCATCCGAACAATACAACGGAGATTTTACTACAAAATACTCTGCACCTTGCGTCATAAAGCCACTCGGATTGTCCGCATATTCCTCCATGTAACGTTTCTCATATTCCCGCTCCACCAAATAACCGCCAGTAATATCAGAAGGATTCACGTCCATCAGCTTTGCCTTTTTATCCTCAGTCTCATAGTTTTCCAAGGATTCATAATTGGCCTTTTGATACAGAAGTTCCATGTCCGCTTCCATATCCGTTACCTGAATACGTCCTGTTCCGATTTCTATTGTTTCACATAAATAATAGGTACCCAAATAATTTCCATTGGCATACAAATCAACAAATTTGCCATTATTGGTATACTCTGTTTCCAGTGCTGCTTCCATTTGCCGTGCAATTTCATTACGAATCAATGTCGGGTCTGAAGCATTTGCCACGAGTGCATACTTCTCTCCCATTCCCAATCCCAACAAAGACTCTTCTTCTTTTAAAGTAATTGTCATGGACTTTTTCTGAAAATGAGCAAAAGAATAATTCCCCCTGCATTTAATGCCTTTCAATCCGCCTTTGTAAAGCAGTTCTCCATTAGTATCAAAAATCTGCATTTTTCCATTTTCTTCTACCGTTTTATCTGTCCAAACAGCCTCCAATGTTCCTGAATCCGTCTCCATAAAAACAGCAGGCAGTTTAGATGATTTCATCAAACAAAGTGAAAATTCTTCTTTTGTAGCTGCTGTTTTACAAGTAAGAAGTTCATTCATTTGCAGTCCCGCCAATGAACTTCCACGCATGACAACCGTTTCAGGATTCTCTATTTCGAATTCCGTTGCATAGGATAACATTTTCACATCTTCTAATTCTGCATAAGAAGGCAAAAACAGATAAAAAACATCCTCTTCCTGCCAGGCATTAATAATCTCATCCTCCAGTACAAAAGAAAGCTCTATTTCTGCTGTATCTATTTCACTTATACTGTCCACATACACCAATCCAACTAAAAGAGTCACGCAGAGCAATATCATCAGGCATTTTCCAAAGGACAACCGCATACTTTCCTCTTTCCTTTTCTAAATCATGATCCTTGTACTCATTACATTAAGTCAATTGATAAAACAACAAAGAAAAAAGAGATATCTACAAAAGATATCTCTCAAGCAGGGGAAGAGGGAATCGAACCCCCGTTAACGGTTTTGGAGACCGCCGCACTACCGCTGTACTATTCCCCTATATAAGGCGTTGTTTCGTACCAACGAATTGTATTATAACAAGAAACAATTCAAATAGCAAGAAAAAAATATAATTTTTTTCCTGCTGTTTAAATAAATTCAATGGCATCTGAAACGGAAGCCACGCCTATCACCTTGATATCTTTGATTTTTTTACAGTTTTCCAAGCAACTCATTGGAACAATACAAGTTGTAAAGCCCAGTTTCTTTGCTTCTGCCACGCGCTGTTCTGCCATACTGACTGCACGCACCTCTCCACTCAAGCCAATCTCACCAAAGGCTATCAATTTATCATCAATAGGGCGATTTTTAAAACTGGAAACAACCGCCATCACAATCCCTAAATCAATGGCCGGCTCTGTAATCCTAAGACCACCTGCAATATTTACATAGGCATCACAATTGGCAATGGACAAATTCAGTCGTTTTTCCAATACTGCCATCAAAAGATTCAAGCGGTTTAGATCACTTCCCGCGGTCTGCCTTCTTGGAAATCCAAAATTAGTCGGACTGACAAGAGCCTGAATCTCTAACAAAATCGGCCTTGTTCCTTCCATGGAACAGGATACCACCGAACCGCTGGCACCTTGCGGTTTGCCATTCAACATATATTCGGAAGGATTCAATACTGCCTTTAATCCTTCATTGCACATCTCAAATACACCTATCTCATTGGTAGATCCAAATCGATTTTTTACACCGCGTAAAATACGATAAGAAGCATGCCGGTCTCCTTCAAAGTAAAGGACAGTATCTACCATATGTTCCAACACTCTAGGACCTGCAACCGTACCTTCTTTGGTTACATGCCCGACAATAAAGATAGAAACACCCTGCTCCTTTGCCAGACGCATCAAAATACCAGTCGCTTCCCTAACCTGGGATACGCTTCCCGGCGCGGATGCAATATCTTCCTGGAACATAGTCTGAATGGAATCGATTACCACTACTTCTGGCTTCATACGCTTAATAGTAGACTCAATCGCATCCAGATTGGTCTCACAAAAAAGTTTCATTTTATCCGTCATAGAACCAATACGCATGGCACGCATTTTAATCTGGCGCAGAGATTCTTCTCCTGATACATACAAAACTTCATGTTCTGCATCAGAAAGTTGTTTACACACCTGCAGCAATAAAGTAGACTTACCGATACCCGGATCACCGCCAACCAGCACTAAGGAACCTTTTACGATTCCACCGCCTAAAACTCTATCCAATTCTCCAATTCCAATCTGCAGCCGTTCTTCTTCCTCTGTGGAAATCTCTGATAAAGTATACGGGCTCTTTCCTGTATCTACAGAAGAGCCCGTTTTGGTACTTTTTCCTTTACCTGATGTACTAACCTTTTCCTCTACAAAGGTATTCCACGCTTTGCATCCTGGACATTGTCCCATCCACTTCGAAGATTCATATCCACATTCGCTGCAGAAATATACATAGCTGTTTTTTGCCATATTCTCTCCGCAATCCCTGACCTGCACATATATAATGTAGCGCCGTGGGTGTAAAATCGTTTATCTAATCTTTCTTAGCACTTTGTAATCTCTACAAAAACAGTTTCACCAGAAGAAAGATCCACACTGATGTTTAACTTTCCGCCAAGATTTGTCTGTACAAATCCTGCACTCTGTCCATCTAAAGATACTTTATATTCCTGATCATCTTCCAAACCAACTGTAATCTGGGCATCGGAACCGCCCACTACTTTAAATGCAACCCCATCTGCATTTTCTTTAAAATGGTTTACACTGGTTCCAGGTACAGATTCGTAAACGAACATACCATTCTTTTCCAGCTTTGTCATCGTCTGATACGTCTTCACCTTCAGTAAATCTCCCTGATATGGGAAATCCTCTACCTTCGCTTTCTGAGCAAGAGTATAATCTCCAAAGCTCAGACTTCCATCATTCTCTACGAAAAGCAGCTTATCTGTTGAAGCCATTTCTTTTGTCCTCCGATCTTACGGTTTTACCCGCTTGTATATTTTGTCCGTTTTATACTATTTAGTATATCTGATTTCACACTAAATTTCTACTATTTTTCTGTTGATTTGACCACATCAAATACAATCTTTTTATCTTGTAAGCGTACCTTTACATGATCCCCATTTTTTATCTTCTGTTCTAAGATTTCTTCTGCTAAAAGATCCTCAATTTCACTTTGAATTGCACGTTTTAATGGACGCGCCCCCATTTTCAGATTGCTGTACTTATCAACAATAAATGTTTTTACAGCCGGTGTAACGGTCAGACGGATATCACATAAGTTCTCACATCTATTAATAAGATCCTTACTTAACAGTGTAATAATTTCTTTCATATCCTCACTAGTCAGCGCATGGAATACGATCATGTCATCAATACGGTTGATAAATTCCGGTTTAAACAGACGTTTAACCTCCTCCATAACCCCATTTTTCATTTTTTCATAGTCCTTCTGTGCATCTGATTTAGAAGCAAATCCTAAATTTTTCGGATCTACAATACGGGATGCTCCTGCATTGGAAGTCATGATAATAACCGTATTTTTAAAGCTGATTTTACGTCCTTTGGAATCTGTAATATGACCATCATCCAGTACCTGTAACAGGATATTAAATACATCCGGATGTGCTTTTTCAATCTCGTCAAACAAAACAACAGAATACGGATTGCGACGGATTTTTTCACTTAACTGTCCGCCATCATCAAACCCCACATACCCTGGAGGCGAACCAATCATTTTGGATACACTATGACTTTCCATATATTCTGACATATCCACACGGATTAATGCAGATTCTGATCCAAACATAGCTTCTGCCAGCGCCTTACTCAATTCTGTTTTGCCGACACCTGTAGGACCCAAAAACAAGAAGGAACCAATAGGGCGTTTTGGATCCTGTAAACCAACACGGCCTCTGCGCATTGCTTTTGCTACTGCTGTCACTGCCTCCTTCTGTCCCACTACACGTTTGTGTAAAACAGATTCTAATTTCAAAAGTCTTTCACTTTCTTTTTCTTCCAAACGACTGACCGGTATCTTCGTCCAGGAAGCTACCACATCCGCAATATCATTTTCTGTAACAATATACTCTTTCTTTCCACTATTCTGCTCACGCTTTTTCAAAGTATCTCTTTTCTTACAAAGAGACTGAAGCTGATTTTTACATTCCGTTGCCAATTCTACATCGTCTTCTTTTAATGCCCGTTCAAAATCAGCTTCCACTTCCCGTATCTGTTCTTCTAACAGCAATATTTTATTGGAAGACCTGGTATAAGCTAAACGAATGGCTGAAGATGCTTCATCCATAAGATCAATTGCTTTATCCGGCAGATTACGGTCATTGATATAACGATTGGATAAAGCAACCGCTGCTTCTACCGCTTCATCTGTAATGGTTACTTTATGATGTTCTTCGTATTTAGAACGGATTCCTTTTACAATGGCAACCGCCTCTTCCTCCGTTGGTTCTTCCACGGTAACAGGCTGGAAACGACGTTCCAATGCCGCATCTTTTTCTATATATTTTCGATATTCACTAATCGTAGTTGCTCCGATCAACTGAATCTCTCCACGGGCAAGAGATGGTTTTAAAATATTGGATGCATCAATAGCACCTTCCGCACCGCCTGCACCAATAAGCGTATGCAGTTCATCTAAAAACAGAAGCACATTACCATCTTCTATTACTTCTTTGATTACTTTCTTAATTCGTTCTTCAAATTCACCACGATATTTACTTCCCGCAACCATACCAGAAAGATCCAGTGTCAGAACCCTTTTATTTTTTACAGTATCGGGTACATCACCCGCCACAATACGTTCTGCAAGCCCTTCCACAATGGCAGTCTTACCAACACCGGGTTCCCCTACCAAGCATGGATTATTCTTTGTACGGCGGCTTAATATCTGAATCACACGCTTAATCTCTGTTTCCCTGCCGATTACGGGGTCCAACTTGCCTTCTTTGGCAAGAAGCGTCATATCCCTGCTGTACTGTTTTAAAAGTGAGTTTTCCTTTTTCTTGGCATTTTTTTTGCCAATATCTTCTTTAATCTGACTGCCATCCTCTCCCATAGCAACCAAAACATCCACATAAATCTTCTGCTGGGAAATCCCTATAGTATTAAGCAGTCTGGCTGCTACATTTTCTCCCTCTTTGATAATGGCCATTAAAATATGTTCTGTTCCAACTAAATCTGAATGGTATTTATCTGCTATTTCGCGGCTTTCTTCCAATACTGCAGTGGCACGTTTAGAATATCCACTGCGCTCTTTTATTTTCAAAATATTTTCCGGTGCTACAAAATCACGTATGAGTTCTACTACATCCTGCTCGTTTACTCCGTTATCCAGTAAAACTCTTGCAGCCACTCCACTGCCTTCGCGCATAAGTCCTACCAAAATATGCTCTGTTCCCACATAACTTTGATGAAGCCCTCTCGCACACCGTTCTGCTAACAATAAGGCTGCCTGTGCCTTATTGGTAAATTCTGACTGATTCATTCCTATCTCCTTTAGACTTCTATTTCAACGAAATATAAATATATGTTTACATATGTCCAATATCTTCATACAATTCATCCACTAACGTATGAATCTCTTCTCTTGAAATGCCTTTACATTTGGCTTTTGCTAATGTAACCTGCAATTCATTCCGCATTTCTTCCATCGCTCTGAGTTTATCTACATTTAAAGCAATCACTGCCCCTCTGCGTCTATCTACTTTAACAAAGCCGTCCTGTTTTAAAACAGAATAAGCTTTATTCACCGTATGCATATTAATTCCAATCCGCTCAGCCAGCTGACGTACAGAAGGCAATGCCTCTCCCTCTTCAAACTGAGAAGATGCAATTCCTAAAATAATTTGATTGCGAAGCTGCATATATAAGGCTTCGTCACTGTTAAAATCAATTTCTATAACCATCATATGTTACATCCACGCTCTCCTTGCACTGTTATACAAATGTTATAACAGACATCTTCTTATGTCAAGATTGGCTAAAAAAGAAGAACAGGATCTGATTAAAAAATCAGAATCTAGTTCTTCTTTTTAGTATCTACCTTATAATTCTTTCCTAAACAAATTCCTATATTATTTCAAATCTAAGAATTCAAATTCCATATCATCATCAATATCTAAGAAATTCTTTGACTGCCATGATGTATCTTTCTTTTCCGGTTCTGCCTTTGGAGCAGTTTTAGCCGGCTGACGAGCTTCAGAAGCGGTACGATTGCTCTGTGTACTGCCTTTTGCAGTTTTCCTAAATACAGGTTTTCTTACGAATTCCTCTTCCTCATCATCTTCATCGTCCTCATCTTCGTCATCGTCTTCGTCGTCTTCCTCATCGTCCTCATCTTCATCATCGTCTTCGCCATCATCTTCGTACTCATACTCATAAGAATCACGAAGTTTGAAAATAAGAACTGTTACTACGATAACTAAGGCTAAAATGAAAGCAGCCATTACAATCGCAAGAATCTTAAACGTTTTCAACTGGGAAACGGCTCCCTGTTCATCCTCCTGAGACTGTCTGACAACTGCAAGAAGATCCACTAAACTCTGTTTTGTTCCACGGGTATAGTCATATAAAAACCATTCCTCAACGCCTTCTGCATTTGCTTCATATACTAACTCATAGTCCTTATTAACCGGTGTTGTCTCTTCTACTACCGGTTCTTCCACTTCTTCTACAGGCTCTTCTACTTCCGGTTCTACAGTCTGGGTAATCTCCAGAAAATCAGAACGGATAAAACCAGTTACATCACCATAACTAATCTGATACCAAACTTTTCCAGATCCATCCGTTGCCTGACCAGTAATAGAAACTTCTGTTCCTCCTGTTGCCTTTCCTGCAACTGCTGCATTCGTAGAAGGATTCTCACGGACATTTACGCTTTCTCCTGTTACTTTTCCAGCCGCCACATCTGTAGCCGTCACCTGTACAAACTCCGTCTGTTGCACAACTGGTGCATCGTCATTGCTTGAATCTGTATTATTAGATGAAGAGGATGCGCTTTCTGTAGAAACAGATCCTGTTACTTCTCCTACTAAATCCGCACGTATATATCCGGTATCTGAGCCATTCACATATACTTTATACCATGTATAGCCATCCGCATCTGTTGTCTGTGCTAAAACATCCAGTTTGTCATTTTTAGCAACACTCGCCATTACATCACTGCTTGTGCTGGCAGACTCACGGATTTTACCGCTGGATGCTGTTACCGTTGTTTTTCCCTGCGCATTTACTGTCAATGAGGTCTGCTGAAGCAATATAGCTTCTACTACAAATAATACTGCTAATAAACATAATTTCCCCCATAATGTAAACCGCTTCTCGTTCTGTACTTTCATGATCTCCTCCATTATTTTAAGACTCTTCTGGCAGTTGGGCAGATATCAAACCGTTCTTCCTCCACCATCTGCCGGATGGTCCATTTTGATACACCTGTATCTCTTGCAATGACAGTTATAGGCGTTCCTTTATTATCATCCAGATAGTTGCGGACTTTTCCATAATCATCATATTCTAAATTCTCACATTCACCACAACAATATTCTCCAAGGCCTTTATAATGCAGATTACGGCTTCCACATTTTGAACACTGCTTCGGTGCATGATAATCATCTAATCCTTTTGGTGGCATTGTTCTTTTTGTCATCCTTTCGTACTGATTCAAATATTATGCTTCGTCTATGGCTTTCCCAATATCGTTACGCATATATTTATTTTCAAAAGAAATCCACTCCGTTGCTTTATATGCATTGGCACGGGCTTCTTTTAAATTGCTTCCTTTCGCAGTTACGCCAAGTACACGGCCTCCGTTTGTTACAATACCTTCGTCTGTCTGCTTAGTTCCCGCATGGAAACAGTAATATCCATCGTTATCATCAAATACTTCTAATCCACTGATCAGTTTGCCCTTCTCATAAGCAAGCGGATAACCATCAGAAGCAAGTACAACACAAACAGCTGCGTTGTCTTCAAATTCTAATTCAACCTGATCCAATGTTCCCTCTACACATGCTTCCATGACTTCAATAATGTCATTTTTCATACGTGGAAGGACAACCTGTGCTTCCGGATCACCAAATCTCGCATTGTATTCCAATACTCTTGGACCATCTTCTGTTAACATGAGACCAAAGAAAATAATTCCCTTAAATGGTCTTCCTTCTGCAGCCATAGCATCTACTGTTGCCTGATAAATGTATTTCTTACAGAAAGCATCTACTTCCTCTGTATAGAATGGGCTTGGTGAAAAGGTGCCCATACCACCTGTGTTAAGTCCCTGATCACCATCCTTTGCACGTTTATGATCCTGTGCAGAAGTCATAATGCGGATTGTCTTTCCATCCACAAAGGAAAGTACGGACACTTCGCGTCCTGTCATAAATTCTTCGATAACCATACGGTTACCTGCATCTCCAAAGTTTTTATCCATCATAATGGATTTTACACCTTCGATGGCTTCTTCCTTTGTATTACATATCAATACACCTTTACCAAGCGCAAGTCCATCTGCCTTTAATACGATAGGCATTTTAGCCGTTTCTAAATATGCAAGAGCTGCGTCTGCAGAGTCAAAATTCTCGTATGCAGCAGTCGGAATGTTGTATTTCTTCATCAGATCTTTAGAGAATGCCTTGCTGCCTTCTAAGATAGCTGCATTTTTTCTTGGTCCAAATGTACGAATGCCTGCAGCTTCCATCTGATCTACCAAGCCGCCTACTAACGGATCATCCATACCAACGATAACAAAATCAATTTCCTTTTCTTTTGCAAATGCTACCAGTTTATCAAATTCCATTGCACCGATAGGAGCACACTCTGCAATCTGTGCGATTCCTGCATTACCGGGTGCACAATAGATTTTTTCTACTTTCGCACTTTTTTTCACACTCATAGCAATGGCATGTTCTCTTCCGCCGCTTCCAACGATTAAAACCTTCATTCCTTTTTATCCTCTCTTATCTGTTTGGACCCGCATATGTCCATTTTGTCCAAAGTTCTGCCAATGGCACTGCATTTTTTATTCCGTAATCTGCACTCTGCCATCCACAATCTTCACTCTTCCATTCGCAATTGCATCAATCGCTTTTGGTAAAATCACCCACTCAGCCTCTTCCATAACACGCTGTTGTAATTCCTTCGGAGTATCCCCCTGTTTTACTTCAACTGCCTTTTGGAAAATAATAGGGCCTGTATCCGTTCCCGCATCCACAAAATGAACAGTGGCACCTGTCACTTTCACTCCACGGGCAAGTGCACCCTCATGAACTTTAAGTCCATAATATCCCACTCCGCAGAATGATGGAATCAGGGATGGATGGATATTTATAATCTTACCTTCAAATGTATCCACCATTTCCTTTGGGATATTTACAAGGAAACCGGCAAGCACAATTAAATCCGGATTCAGTTCCTTCATTTTATCTAAAAACGCTGCTTCAAAATCACTTCGTTTTTCATAATCCTTTGGAGAAAGAACAATTCCTTCTACACCTGCTTCTTTTGCACGTTCTAAAGCATACACACCATAATTATTAGAAATCACGGCTTTGATACAGGTATTGGTAATCTTCTTATCCGCAATCGCATCAATGATTGCCTGAAGATTGGTTCCACCTCCGGATACGCAGACAACAATGTTTAGCATAAGGTTACTCCTTTTTCACCAGCCTTAATCTCACCTACCACGTATGGCGTATCGCCAGCAGACTTGATTGCTTCCATAGTAGCATCCACTTTATCAGGTGAAACGGCTACAATCATACCAAGTCCCATATTGTATGTGTTATACATCATTTCTTCTGCAATATTACCTGTCTTCTGTAATAATTTGAAAATAGCTGGTACTTCATAAGAATCCTTGCGCACAACTGCATGCATTCCTTCTGGAAGCATTCTTGGAATATTTTCCTGGAAACCGCCGCCTGTGATATGGCTACATGCTTTTACGGTAACGCCTGCATCCTTAATTGCTTTTAATGCTTTTACATAAATTCTTGTAGGAGCAATGAGTGCTTCTCCTAAAGTTGTTCCTAATTCATCATAATATGTATCAAGACTTTCTTTTGTCATCTCAAATACTTTACGAACCAGTGAAAATCCATTGCTATGTACACCTGAGGATGCCATACCGATAAGTACGTCACCATCTGCTAAATCTTTACCGGTAATGATATCTTTTTCATCTACCACACCAACTGCAAAGCCAGCAAGATCGTATTCGTCTTCCGGCATAAGTCCCGGATGTTCTGCTGTTTCGCCACCAATTAATGCACAACCCGACTGTAAACAGCCTTCTGCCACACCTTTTACGATAGTAGCGATTTTCTCAGGATAGTTCTTACCACATGCAATATAATCTAAGAAAAATAATGGTTCACCGCCTGCGCATGCAATGTCATTTACACACATAGCTACTGCGTCGATACCGATGGTATCATGTTTATCCATTAAAAATGCCAGTTTAACCTTTGTACCGCATCCATCTGTACCAGATACCAAGGTAGGGTTTTCCATATCCTTAATTTTTGCCAAGGAAAATGCACCTGAAAATCCACCAAGGCCGCCTAATACTTCCGGTCTCATAGTCTTCTTAACATGTTCTTTCATTAATTCTACTGACTTATAACCAGCTTCGATATCTACACCAGATTTCTTGTAATCCATTTCTTTTCTCCTTTTATGTGAAAATATAAGTTTTCAAATATATTTTTTTACTTTGATTAATAATTCTTATATCCAACTTCCTGTAATCTTGCGTCCTTCTTCTGAACTGCTTCTTTTAAGGAATTGCTGTAATCCTTTAATTTTGCAAGTAAATCTGCATCCGATGTTGCTAAGATTTTAGCCGCAAGCAGACCTGCATTCGCACCACCATTAATGGCAACGGTCGCAACCGGAATACCGGATGGCATCTGTACGATGGAATATAAAGAATCACGTCCACCTAAAGATGTCGTATGCATTGGAATACCAATAACCGGCATTGGGAAAATTGCTGCACACATACCTGGTAAATGAGCTGCCATTCCTGCTCCTGCAATGATAACTTTATAGCCTCTTTCTTCTGCACCCTTTGCATATTCAAAGAAATCGTCTGGTTCTCTGTGTGCAGAAATGATATTCATTTCATAAGAAATTCCTAATTCTTCCAAGATGTCAGCAGCCTTTGCCATAACCGGCATATCAGAATCACTGCCCATTACAATACCTACCTGTGGCATAATATTCTCCTCTCATATTAAAGAAATCTTTATCAATTTATTTCGTTTCATTTACAAGGCAAAAACCTTCCAAACTACACCTTATATATCTTACTAAAAAATACCCCATTCGTCAAAGGACTTAGGTCTATTTTTACAAAGTTGTTACATTTAGTCAGTTTTAAGCGGTTTATTTAATTCTTCACAACCATTTAGCACAAAAAGACCGGCAGAAATAATTGTTTTTTCCACCCCATTATCACAAACCGCAGTTAACTCACCAATCTCATCATAAGGAATGGTAATATCCGTATGACAATTGAAATATGCCTTTGTCATATCTTCGTTTCGTTGTGCTGAAATCTCATTTTCCCTTGCAACAATGGCTTTGCCATCCGCATTATAAGTTACCATATCTTCTTCATGGGAATAACAGGTATCACCCACTGCAAAATGTGGGCCTGTTTTTTCTGCAATCAATATCGGCAACACGTTACCAATAGCATATTTTTTTGCAGCCTGATAAGCAACTGTATTGGTTCCGATTGCAAATTCACCCATTGGAAGAGAATCATGCTGATGCAGTACGTGATCCTTGATATAACGTCTGCCTTGTTCCATATCCTCAAAATTAGTGCAGCTGTAATCTGTTACCATACCATCTTTAAATGTCAGTTTCAGATTTTCAAACTTAAGGCCGTTTAAAAACACTTCTGACACATGCAATACTCCATTTGTACCTTTTAATACTGGCGAAGTAAACACTTCTCCAACTGGAATATTCACATCTGCAACACAATTTTCAAAAATCGTTTCCTTTTCAGGATTCTGCAGTTTCCAAAGTGCTACTGTGAGATCTGTTTCATTGACTCCCTGACCTTTAATTTTTACATGCGACGCAGTATCTAAGGTATCAATGATTGTCTGCTGAATATCACGATACAATTCATAATTCAATGTATTAATTTTTATAGTCTCTGAAAAAATTTCCTCAAACTGTTCTCCGATTGCCGGTGTCGGAAACGCAATAATGGTAAAACTGCGTTCTTCTCCCTTTACATACTGGTTCAAAAGCATTCCTGCTTTACCTGCATATTCTACGGATAACTTTTGCTCTTCTTTGCCAAGACGATAACTTTCTTCTTTTTCAACAGGTGAAAAAGGCTTTTCTCCAAACTCCTCTATCACCGCCGGGCCGCCAAATACACCAGCCTCTTCCTTGTACGCTTCCAATGCCGCTTTGTAACATTCCAGTTTGCGTGTAATAAACATACTATTTAAATACAGCACTTTATCAAATTCGTGATCACACTCAAACTGTTTATTGGGCTGTGTTCCATAAAATCCGACCTTATGCACGCTTCTTCCCAACAAAAAACTTGGCTGACTTCGATTAATAATCGTATCCAGACCAATCTTCTTAAAATTCTCTACCGCAGCTCTGACTACACGTTCAAAGCCAATAAAATAACGAATATTTACACTCTTCTTAATGGAAATATCCTTACCTGTAGCAATAAAGCCTTTTCGGTATCCTTCTGTAAAGGTATCTGCCATTAATTGAATCGTTTCTTTTGAAAGTCCATTCACAAACGCTGCCATACGGCATTCATTTTCACTGATATACTCTCCATAATCATATAAATAATCCAGAGTAGAAAGATCTGCTTCTTTTACCAGTTTTACAGCAAAATCATTGCATGTTGTAAAAGAGGCTTTCACTCCCTCCTCCATAAATTCTTCCTGATAATCAAAAACAAAGGAAGCATACACGTCCTTTAATTCTTTTATGTCAGGCTGTTGTTCATCCATAAAAGACAATACAAACATGCCATAAATCTCTAAAAACAATTCCATGCGGATCAGCATAAAAAAGAGATTCTGCTCATAAGCATACGCAATCAAACTGCGAAGTTCCGCACGCAATGCGGCTAAAAATGCTCCATATTCTTTCCCCAGCACACTTACCGCATAAGCAGGATTACAAAAACTTTCCTTATAATTTTCTTCTGAAAGTTCCAAATATAACTGCTTATTTAATTCTTTTTTTGCAGATAGTTTCTGGGAAAACAATTCTCCGGAAACTGCCATAGCATACACTTCATCCATTTTCACTAGAAAATGTGCTGCTTCCTTAAAATAAACAGTGAACTCAGGAGCAGTTTCTTCTATCTGCTGTGAGGCAATCTCACGGATTCTTCCTATAGCAAGTTCATAGCGTTCTTTTGTAAACGTTTCATTTCGTTCCATCATAATCCATACGCTCCTGCAAATAATACAAAACTGATTCCGGCCAAAGCCAGAATATTAGATAGTATTCCCAAATACGAAAACAAATAAAATCGATCCGGTTCTGACTTTGACAAAATCCCTAATATTAAACCAACAAAAGAAAAGACCGTAATCAATAATGCCGTTGCTCCATACCGTGGCAGTGATACGCCGCCATTGCAATAAGTCAGATACACAATATACCCAAGGGATGCTATATCAATCAATCCCAAAATTGTCGACATAATACTTTTGGGAGAATAATCCTTATTGGTAAAAATAAACTTACGGGACATAATGCTCCTCCATCTTTTACTCCAAATGGGCATTCCCATATTATTTATGGAAATGCCCACCGCAGTCTTCACCATACACCGCCCTCTTCACGAGTCGGTATTTTCTAAAATAAAATCTTTGATTTACCAGCCAATAATTTTGCACCGCTGATAATAAGCAGTGTTCCACCGGCTACACCTACAACTATCCCCAATATACCAAGCGCAATATTCCACGCTCCGGTCCCTCTCATGACTTTGCAAACTCTTTCTTCCATAGCAAAACTCCTTCTCTGCTCCACAGATTTTTTATTTGCTTGCACCATATTCTGCATAATATGCATCAATTCTGGCTTTCATCTCATCATCAATCAATACTTCACCATTGATTTCTTTGTTATAAAGTGCTTCTACTACTTCTTCCATTGTAACAATGGCTTCTGTTTCAAAGCCATAGAGATCCTTGATTTCATCAAGAGCACACTTATCACCTTTTCCTTTTTCCTGACGGTTTAATGAAACCATAAGACCTACAATGATTACATCAGCCTGTGCTCTAACGATTGGCACTGTTTCTTCCATGGATTTACCACTTGTTGTAACATCCTCGATTACTACAACTCTGTCACCATCTTTTAAATTACTTCCCAATAAAATACCAGCGTCTCCGTGATCCTTTACTTCCTTACGGTTAGAACAGTAACGGATTTCCTTACCAAATAATTTGCTGTAAGCAATTGTTGTTGCAACTGTTAATGGAATTCCTTTGTATGCAGGTCCGAATAACACATCGAAATCATCCCCATAACGGTCATGAATAGCCTTTGCATAATATTCACCTAATTTCATCAACTGTGTACCTGTTACATATGCACCTGCATTCATAAAAAATGGAGATTTTCTACCACTCTTTAATGTAAAGTCACCAAACTTTAATACCTTGCTGTCTACCATAAACTGTATAAATTCGCTCTTGTATGCTTCCATGTTCTTATCCTCTCTTTATCTCCTGTTAAAACAGGTTCTTTCTGCCGTTTTATAACGCACTTGCGATATCTTCTCTCATGTCAATAACTGCCTGTCTGGATGCATCTGCAAAATTCTGGGCACCAAACTTAGCATACGCTTCCTGCTGGTATGCTGCGATAATTCCTCTGGAAGAATTAATAATTGCACCAAGACCATCCTCATTAAAGAAGTGTGCCAAATCCTTTCCTTTTCCGCCCTGCGCACCATAACCAGGAACTAAAATATATGCTTTTGGCATTACCTTACGCATAATCTTACCAACTTCCGGATAAGTAGCACCAACTACTGCTCCAATATAACTGTAATCATCACCCATGCAGTCTTCTCCCCACTGGGCAACTTTTTCACCAACCATCTGGTATAAAGTCTTCTCGCCAATCATCTGATCCTGGAATTCACCACTGCTTGGATTAGATGTTTTTACTAAAATAAATAAACCTTTATTTTCTTCTTTACAAATCTTAATAAATGGATTCACACCATCAGAACCAAGATATGGATTTACGGTTACGAAATCTTCATCAAATCCATAACATGTTTTACTTCCAATGGTTACTTTTCCCAAATGTCCCACAGCATATGCTTCTGAAGTAGAACCGATATCACCACGTTTAATATCACCAATTACTACAAGTCCTTTTTCTTTGCAATAATCCACTGTACGTTTAAATGCCACAAGCCCTGGAATACCAAACTGCTCATACATAGCAATCTGTGGTTTTACAGCTGGAATCAGATCATAGACAGCATCTACAATAGCCTTGTTAAACTGCCAGATAGCTTCTCCTGCCGCTTCCAATGTCTCACCATGTTCTGCAATAGCCGCCTTCATGATATGTTCTGGAATCATCTTTAAAGTAGGATCTAATCCTACTACAATTGGTGCATTTGTTTTTTTAATACTTGCTACTAATTTGTTAATCATGTTTCTAGTCTCCTTGTATATCTTTATCTGGTTTTTAAAAATTCGTATTCCCTAAGTGCCGCTTCATCATCCGGATATTTTTTCAGGTATGCTTCCATTAAAACTGCTGCCTGCTTAAAATTGCCCGTGTATTCATAAGCAATAATCTGATTAAACTCCAGCGTTCGCTCCATACCATTATTTTCCACATTTGCCGCACTCCGGAATGCAGAAAGGGCTTCTTCATATTCAGCAGACTTCAACTTACATAAGCCTAATTGATTAAAAATTTCAGCCGCCTGTGGATGCTCTTCTAAATAATTTTTATACACACTGGTCGCATAATTATAATCTCCCAGCTGTTCATAGGATTTACCCAATAATAAAATCACCTGTTCGGAATCTTCTGATTTAGCCTTTTCCAATGATAACTTGGCATTTTCAAAATCTCCCATATAATAGTAAATTCTGCCTTTGTCAAAATCAGAAAGTTTCTTTTCATTCTCTGCCAAAAATTCCTGCAGATATTTTAAGCCTTCCTCTTCATATCCCGCTTGTGACAACAGACCGGCAATCTCAATCCGAAGATCGTATCCATCTTTATCAAGCGCCACTGTCCTGTTAAAATCAGTCAACGCTTTTTCATACTCTCCACCAATCAGATATAGCCTGCCCCGGAGAAAATGTGCATTTACTTCATTTGGTTCCAACGCCAATATATTGGAGTAAGTAGTAATTGCCTTCGCATTGTCACCCATTTTTTCATAGGCTTCAGCCAGATAATAATTTAGGTCATAATCCACCAAAGACGGAAAAATACTGCTATAGGAAAGTGCTTCCACATAACTTGCAGCCGCTTCTTCATATCGAGTCAGTCCCGCAAGTGCAATTCCTTTTGCACGGGCGATTTCCTGTTTATCCTCCCCTGCTGCCAAAGCTTCCTCTAATGTAACAAGCGCTTCTTCATATTCAAAACTCTCTATCTGTTGTACTGCTGTCTGCATATGACTTTGTTTTTTATTCAAACTGCATCCGGATATTCCCAGACAAAGTACTACCACCAAAGCCATGCACAGAAGTCTTCCTTTTGTTCTTTTCATGAACGAATCCTTTACTGCTTTTTCTTTATACTGCTACGGCGCAGCTGCTTAGCCTCATACAGCATTTTATCACTGCTTGCCAAAATTGCTTCAAAATCCATATCCTCTTCACAGACAAATACCGTATATCCTGCTGACATTTCCACATAAAAATCTTTTTTACTGTTTTTATTAAACTCATTATATGTTTTACGCAGACGGTGGATATAAATATCGCCACTCAAACCAGACTCATATGGAAGCATCGCAACAAACTCATCACCGCCAATCCTTGCGATTAACGTATCCTCACCCAGAGCAGTCATCAATATACTCGCCGCGGATTGAATCGCAAAATCACCAGCCACATGTCCAAAACAGTCATTGATTTCCTTTAGATGATCCAAATCTGCAATCATCAAAACCCCTCGACCATTGCCACTTGCATGAATAAAATCCATTGCTCTTTCCATAAAACCACGACGGTTTAAAATACCGGTCAATTCATCATATTCAGAAATAAAACCTAATATCTTATTTTTCTCATTAACCTCTTCCACTAATCGCTCTAACTGTTTCTGCATCTGCATCTGACGCTGATACATATAGAAGAAATTAAGTGAACTGGATAACTGCATACTTACTAAGTGCATAAGAAGCATTTGAGCAGGATCAATCTCTACAAGAAACACACCATACTGATACATTCCCTGAAACAAATTAAACCCTGTTATAATACGGTCTCTCTTCACTTCAAAATGAGATGCCATTCCTGCCTCTCTTGTAATTACAGGCCGCTCTTCCTTGCTATAGGAAATAATTTTATCATCTTCAAAATAAGAAGCCAAACGTAACCGTTGCGGGCAATCCCATTTTTCACCATAACGATGCTCAAGAGGTTTTTCCAAAATATAAAGATATGCACTTTTAGCATGTAAAACTTTAAGAATCTTCATTGGTGCTTCATAAAAAGCTACCTCATCATCCATATTACTAAGCATATCCCTGGAAATCAATGGAATAAACATCGTATCCTGTTCATAACGTCCTTCTTCTTCATCATGACGTTTTAAAAGTGATGCCTGCACACATTTTAGAAGAACACCTGATAATTCTAATAAAACTTCTGCCCGTTCCTTATAATCATCCATCTTAGAAAGACTCATTATATAAGTATTAATTGCCTCTACTAAAGTGGAAGAAGATATATAATTACCACATTCTCCCGTCATCATTTCATTGACGCACGCCATAATCGCTTTTACATCAATCTTATAAGTGAGTGGCGACTCATAAAGCCCTCTGTTCAAATTCAACAATCGAAGTAAATATCCCTTTGCCAGTTCCCTCTTATCTTCGCTTGCATTGGAAACCATTGCTTTTCTACTTAAAATATCTGCCACTTTTTCAAAATAACGAAGTGTGATACGATTATTTTCTCTATCCGTTGGTGGGAAACCATACTCCGATGCTACTGTACAGCCACAGGATGCCCTCACTCTGACTATAGCTGGAACTACTTCATCAGTTGGCGCATTTCCATCACAAAGATCAATAATACTCTTTACACACACATGTCCCATATCCAACTCATTCTGCAAAACAGTCGTAAGGGGTGGTGTCATACTCTCTGCCATGTCCCAATCATCGTATCCAGTGACGGCAATATCCCTGCCTACTACCAGATTACGTGCCGCACATTCTTTATAAATGGTCTCAGCCATAACATCGTTTGCACATACGAATGCATCAGCATGAGGATACTTATCTAAAAGTTCCCCAATCTGTATATTACAACATTGTGAGAAGTCTCCCTCTGCATAATGATCTTCATCAAAAGGAATCTGATATTTGGCAAGAGCATCACGAAATG